>JAUZPJ010000207.1 GCA_030706025.1 Bacillota bacterium
CAGTGGGTCCGGGGTTACTCGGACGGATTCTTGACGGACTAGGGAACCCCATGGATAGTCGCCCACTTCAGACAGAAACTGTGTATCCTCTGCAAAACAAACCACCGAATGCCTTATTGCGTCCTCGAATTCGGGATGTGCTCAGTGTTGGAGTGAGAACGATCGATGGAATTCTGACAATAGGCCGTGGTCAACGGATGGGGATCTTCGCAGGCTCTGGAGTCGGTAAAAGCACCTTGCTGGGCATGATGGCCAGAAACACTGCGGCGGAGGTAAATGTCATTGCCTTGGTGGGGGAACGGGGCCGAGAATTGCGTGACTTTATAGAAAAGGATTTAGGGCCTGAAGGGCTAGCGCGTTCTGTTATCATTGTCGCAACGTCAGATCAACCCGCACTGGTTCGGTTGAAGGCGGCCTTTACGGCTACCGCTATTGCTGAGTATTTCCGTGATCAGGGTAAGAATGTACTCTTAATGATGGACTCTGTGACGCGCTTTGCCATGGCTCAGCGAGAAGTGGGATTGACGGTTGGTGAACCACCAGCGACTCGCGGATATCCACCGTCCGTTTTTGCTCTTTTGCCCAAGCTTTTGGAACGTTCGGGTATGGCGGAGATTGGAAGTATAACAGGGATCTACACGGTATTGGTGGATGGGGATGATCATAACGAGCCCATAGCGGATGCGGTTCGCGGGATTCTTGATGGACACATTGTTTTAACCAGGGAGTTGGCTATGCAAAATACGTTCCCGGCTATCGATCTTTTGCAATCAGTCAGTCGGGTTATGAACGATGTTATTAGCCCGCAGCACAAGGGGTTATCTGGGCAAGTTCGAGAGCATTTAGCCATTTACCGTGATGCTAAAGACCTGATCGATATTGGGGCCTACACGCCGGGAAGTAATCCTAAAATAGATGCAGCTATTGCGCACATGGATCGTATTCAGGCGTTTACTCGGCAAGGGGTAGACGAACACGCAGGCTTTAATGAGATGCTGCAGCAGATGCAGGAGATCTTCACATAAGGATAGTAGTTAGAGTGAAAGGTAGTTAGCCTGGAAGTTTAAGTACTTAACAAGGAGTAGATCGAGTTTGTACCGAACTTAGGAGTTGGAACGTTTGGCAAGATTTAAGTTTCGCTTGGAAACAAACCTTCGGTTGGCAGAAAAGGCTTTGGAAACGGCCCAACGTGAGTTTGCTCAAGCGGAGAAACGCTGGCAAGAGTGTGTTCGGACAACCGCGCTTCAACAAACGCGTTTTGATGAAGCGGAAGATGGGCAACGAGAGGCTGGCCGACATCGCCCTGAGGAGCTGGGAATTTGGCAAGTCTTTGTTTGGGAGCAACGGCGACGACTGCGTCAATGTGAACTTGAGCAAAGGGAGCAAGAATTGGTCAGAGACGATGCACGATGCTTATTATTGGAAACCCACCGCGAAGTTGAGAAGTTTCGGCGTTTAAAGGAAAAGCAGGCTATGGCCTTCGAATGGGCTGAATTGCTCAAGGAGCAAAAGATATTGGATGAGACGGGGCAGATTCTCCACTGGCGGCAGGAAAAATTGATTTAATCATAAGAAAGACTGGTATGCAAGAGAGGGGGAGTTCCGTGATTTATGTAACCCGTTTAAACGGCACTGAATTTGCGATAAATCCGGATCTAATAGAAATTATGGAAGAAACCCCAGATACGGTCATCACTTTGACGGGTGGAAATAAATACGTTGTGTCCGAGTCCGTCGAGATTCTCATTGAGAGGATTGCTGAATTTCGCCGGCGTTGTCGCCAGATCTGTAAATTGGAGGAGCAATCAGATCTATGAATCGAAAAAAAATTATTATTACAACAATCACAGTGCTCTTAAGTGTGGGTGTCGGTGTAGGTGGCACAATAGGGGCACAGAAATTCATTTTTAAAACCCCGCAATCTAGTTCAGCAACCGTGGCCACAAGCGCACCGAAAAAAGCTGGACCACTTTTGCCCATTGGCGAATTCACGGTGAATTTGCAAGGAGGAGCTTTTTTAAAGACAACGATTACTGTTGAAGTGAAAGATGCTAAGGCAGAAGTTCTGTTGAAAGAAGAGGACGCCTTCTTGAAGGACAGGGTTAATACGGTCTTAGCAAACAAATCACTTGCAGATGTGCAGACAACCGCTGCCCGCGAAAAATTGAGAGAGGAGCTTGTAAAGAAACTCAATGAAGTTGCGGACAACAAAATTACGGATGTTCTGTTTGTATCTTTAGTTTACCAGTAAAACCAGAAGTCAGAGGCAGAGGTCAGAATATTACCTAGGCGATTTAAATAGCGAACAACGAATAACGAGTAGTGGTTTGTGGTTCGAACATCGAACTACGAATATCGAATATCGAGAAGGGGGGGATTCTATGGGAGACGTCTTGTCCCAAGCAGAAATTGATGCTCTGCTCAGTGCACTGTCTGACGGACAGGTCGATGCGGAGGAAATGAAGACAACAAAGACCCAAAAGCGGATTCGGGTGTATGATTTTAAACGCCCAAATAAGTTTTCCAAGGATCAGATTCACTCCCTCCAAAATATTTACGAGAATTACTGCCGTGGGTTATCAACGTATTTATCCGGGCACTTGCACTCTGTCATTGAAAGTAAGGTCCTTTCGATTGAGCAAATAACCTACGATGAATTCATCCGTTCCCTTCCCAACCCCACAGTCCTAGGACTTTATTCTTTGAACCCCTTAGAGGGGACGGTTTTAATGGAGGTTGGCCCCACCCTTGCGTTCACCATTGTGGATCGACTTCTGGGAGGACAAGGGCTTGTTGTGGAAAAGAACCGGGATTTGACGGAAATCGAAAGAACCATTGTGGAACACCGTCTGACCCAAATCATTGACCTTACAGCGGAGGCTTGGGCTGAGGTTTACGAGCTTAATCCACAGTTTGTAGCGATGGAAACAAATCCTCAGTTCACGCAAATCGTGGCACCGAATGAGATGATTATGCTGGTAACCATAGAAGTTAGGATTGGGGAAGCCGTCGGGATGATAAACATTTGTATGCCTTATCTCGTGCTTGAGCCCATTTTAGATAAATTAAGCATGTTCTTCCGTTTTTCCACGAAAGCGAAGGAGACCTCTCCGGAGCAAGTAGAAGCAATTCGGCAAAAAATCGAATGGGCAAAAGTAGACATGGTTGCTTTTTTAGGTCGCTCGGAAATCCTTGTTCGAGATCTCTTGGATCTTGCGGAGGGTGATGTCATCCCGCTGAATCAATCCGTGAATGATTCGCTGCCAATATATGTCGGGGAATTCATGAAATTTAAATCGATTCCTGGACTACACGCGGAACATCTTGCTGTTCAGATTACGGAAATAGTACAGGAGGAAGGAGGGGATCAAGATGGGTAGCGGCATGCTTTCCCAAGAGGAGATTGATGCGTTGCTCCGTGGTACCCTGGAACCAGAACCAGAACCGGAGGCTACGCCGGAGGAAGAAATTCTAAATGAGATGGAAAAAGATGCCCTCGGAGAGATTGCCAATATTTCGATGGGTACAGCTGCAACGACGTTATCCCAGCTTTTAGGCAAGAAAGTGGATATCACCACGCCAAGAGTTGATGTGACGACTTCGGAGCAGATCCGCAACGATTATCCGATCCCTTCTGTGATTTGTGATGTCAAATACAAGGCCGGTATCGAGGGCTCGAACCTCTTGATTCTTTCTCAGCGGGACGGCTCAGTGATTGTTGATTTAATGATGGGGGGAGACGGCAAAAATCCATCCCTTGAACTTTCGGAACTTCAGATTAGCGGAATTTCTGAAGCCATGAATCAAATGATGGGGTCGGCAGCTACCTCGATGTCAACGATGTTTAATGCTATGGTGGATATTACTCCGCCTAGTCTCGTGCTCAATGATCTTTCGATGAACGCAGATATAATTCAGAACTTTTTAAATGCCACAGAATCTCTCGTAAGGGTCTCCTTCCGTATGGTTGTAGAGGATGTTATTGACAGTACTCTCATTCAAGTGATCCCGGTCGGTGTGGCCAAGGGAATGGTCAATAAGTTGATGGGAGCAATAGGGGGAGGCCCGGCGGCGGCTCCGGCTATGCAGGCCGCCCAGGCCCCGCAAGGTGCTCCCCATAGTGAACCAATGAGTCAGCCTATTAACCAACCCATTAGCCAACCTGCGTCAATGGCGCAAAACAATCCCCCACAACCGCAGCAACCAGCTTATGAGTCAATCCCCTTTTCGTCTGAACCGAACTACCCTCCCCAAGGAATGGGGCAGGGATATAGCCAAGGAAGAATCCAGACTCCGGTTCAACCTGCTCAATTCGCACCGCTTCAACCGGGAACACCAATGACTCAGCCAGACAATTTGAGTCTGATTTTGGATGTGCCGCTGCAAATTAGCGTAGAGTTGGGTCGAGCGAAAAAAACAATTAGGGAGATACTGGAAATGGGTCCTGGCTCAGTTATTGAACTCGATCGTTTAGCTGGGGAATCTGTAGACATGATCGTCAATGGCAAGTTGATCGCCAAATGTGAAGTCGTTGTCATCAATGAGACATTTGGAATTCGCATTACGGATATCGTTCACCCTATGGAGCGGATGAATTCGCTTAAATAAAGGAGGTAAAATCGAGTGAGTGCTAATGTATTAATTGTCGATGATGCTGCATTTATGCGCATGATGCTGAAGGACATCTTAACAAAGAACGGCTTTACTGTTATTGGAGAGGCGGAAAATGGGAATGTGGCTGTGGAGAAGTATATGGAACTGCAGCCGGATTTGACGGTCATGGATATCACCATGCCGGAAATGGACGGTCTTCAAGCGGTTAAAGAGATCCGCAAACGGGATGGAAAAGCTCGTATAATTATGTGCAGCGCGATGGGACAACAATCGATGGTTATTGAAGCGATACAATCTGGGGCTAAAGATTTTGTGGTTAAGCCCTTCCAAGCGGAGCGTGTGGTAGAGGCTGTCACAAAGGCGTTGAAGTAACATGCCCTTCAACGAAGACCAATTGCTTCCTTCTAGTGGTGCTGCTCCTGCTGTCAATCAGTCTGTTTTCTCGTGGTGGGGGCTGCTGGGAACGTTGCTCGTTTTCCTCGTTATTTTGCTTGTGTCTCTTTGGATTATCCGACGCTTAAATCAAGCAACTATTCGAAGTATGAATGCAACCTGGGCAAGGGTTCTCGATCGCCAAGTGTTATCTGGTCAGCAGAACCTTTACCTCGTGGAAATTGCTGGTCAATTACAAGTCCTGGGGGGAACAGATCATCACTTAGTGAAGATCAGTGAGATCAATGATCCAGCCGTTGCTGC
>JAUZPJ010000208.1 GCA_030706025.1 Bacillota bacterium
CGTCAACGACGCAAACAACGCCCCTTTGCATCCTCGTTCTAACCCCCGTCGTCCCAATCCCCGGTCGACCCCAAAGCCAGAGGAAGTCTCTTAGCTTAGTGAGTCACTTTAGCGGAATTTGCGTCAATGAGCGCAGACGATAGGGCGTGAAGAAACGCGAAGGTTCACATGCAGAAAAGCCCAGAGGTTCCGCGTTTTAGCCCTAGCGTCAAGCGAATAGCAAATGCAGCGAGTGCGAGCGTGCTAAGAAACTTCCTCCTTGCTCACCTTTCGTACCGCGGCCTATACCTCAACCACCCGCGCAAAAACGACCTATGAATCCAAGGGTAAGTCACCGGAACAAGAATCGCATTATATAAGGAAACACCGAACACCAAACTCATGATATCCCCGGAAGACCAGTGCAGCCCGGCACCCAAGGTCAAAAAGGCAACGAGAATTTGTCCCAACGCAGTGACGAGGAAAACCATAAACGTGGTCAAGAGAAAATTCTCGCGATACCATCGTTCCGCCAGCCAATAGCTCGCAAAAGCGACCACAGTGAGTGAAAGTGTGTACATTCCGATATAGCGTCCCAAATAGAAATCTTCCAATAAACCTACCCCCAGTCCCCATAACAGACTAGACGATAAGCGATGATGCATAGCCATGTAAATCGTTAAAAGGATGAGTAAATCCGGTTTAATTCCTGACCAAGACCAAAAGTGAAAGACCGTCCCGGGTAAGATGAAACTTAGGATCAGCAGTACGACAATCAAACCATAACGCATTATTTCGCCCCCACTGTTTTAACGATATAAACCTCTTCCAAGGCATCAAAGTCGACGAGTGGTGCAATATAAGCAGTTTTGAGCAGACCAGAGGGGTCTAGTTGAATTTCTTTAACTTTCCCGACCGGGACATCCTGTGGGTAAACCCCGCCGCGACCCGAAGTCAGCACTAAGTCCCCAACATTGACGCTATCCTCTCGGCGAAATAGCATTTGCAAATTTCCTTGCGTTGTTAGTCTTGAACCACGCTTATAGCTTCCTTGCACAATACCGAAGGTCCCATTTCCCGCACTGCTTCGCACGAGGGCACTTACCTGCCCCTCGCCATCAAGAATCATTAAGACTTCAGAGGTAGTCGGAGTAACGGAAACAATCTTTCCTACGAGACCCAAATTGCCAATAACCGGGTCATCGACCACTATGCCATCGTTGCTTCCCCGATTTAAAGTAAGGGTTTGATACCAGGACGTCGGATTGCGGTTAATGATCGTTGCCCCAACTTTTTGGTACTTTTCCAGCGTAGGATTTCGAAACTGACCCTGATCCAACTCGGCGAAACGCATACCCGCTAAGACTTTTTCTTTCAGGGCGAGATTATCTCCCGTCAACTGATCTACCTTTTTGTGCAAAGCCTCATTTTCCAGTTGTACGGACCGAAAGTTCCAAAACGCCTTCGTATTATCCCGAATCCCAGTTCCCAGCTGAAGGATCGGTTTTTCCAACGGGCCCATAACGCGCTGCAAAAATCCTCCAATTGGGTTAAAAAATTGACTGCCTATCCCTGTTGCTCGAACACTAATGAGTACACCCAACAACAGAAAGAAAACGAGAACCGCAATTCCCGTTACATTAACTCGTTTCCCCACTCTAATTCCTCCCCGCTTGTTTTAACTCTTCTGCGAGGCGGCAATTTTACGAAGAATTTCAGCATGTTCCAAAACATCGCCCGTTCCCAAAACAACACAGGACAGGGGATCCTCCGCTAAGTGGACCGCAATACCCGTTTCATCTGAAATGAGTCGGTCAAGATTACGAAGCAGGGACCCGCCGCCAGCCATCATAATACCACGATCCATGATGTCTGATGACAATTCCGGCGGAGTTTTTTCCAAACATGATTTAACAGCATCCACAATCGCCATGACTGGTTCTTGCAGTGCCTCTTGGATTTCTTCAGAAGTCACCTCAATGGTTTTAGGAAGCCCGGTTAATAAATCCCGTCCTCGTACAACGTACGTACCCTTTTCCGCATTATACGCATACCCGATTTCAAATTTCAGTTCTTCTGCCGTGCGATAACCGATCATTAAATTATAGCGTCTCTTGATATGAGCGACGATCGCATCATCCATTTCATCGCCCGCGACACGAATCGAACGGCTTGTAACGATTCCACCCAAGGAAATAACGGCTACTTCCGTTGTCCCTCCGCCAATATCGACAATCATGTTGCCCGTTGGCTCACTGACCGGAAGACCGGCACCTATGGCTGCTGCCATCGGCTCTTCCAAAATAATCGGATCTTTAGCACCTGCCGCCATAGCGGCTTCTTTGACCGCCCGTTCCTCAACCGGCGTCACCCCTGAAGGGACGCAAATAACCACCCGAGGTCGTATAAACGGATGCTCTGTCCCCAGCGCTCGACTAATAAAGTACTTCAACATTTTCTGAGTAACATTAAAATCAGAAATGACTCCATCTTTTAGGGGTCGAATCGCTACGATATTGCTGGGAGTCCGTCCGATCATTTCTTTCGCTTTATCCCCTACAGCCATGGGAGATTTAGTGACGATATCGATTGCCACGACAGAGGGTTCCCGCACAACAATTCCTTTTCCCTTAACGTGAACTAATGTATTCGCTGTTCCCAAATCTATTCCTAAATCCCTGCTAAAAAAATTAAACATGCTTTTTAAAAAACTCCTTCCAAATCACTTATTCGCTACAAGATTCCTCGTTCTTTCAAACTGATATATCGGTTATCCCCGATAATCACGTGGTCGAGCACTTCAATCCCTAGAATCTTTCCTCCATCAGCTAATCGACGAGTAACCTCAATATCTTCCTTGCTGGGGGTGGGATCACCGCTGGGATGATTGTGCAATAAAATAATGGCGTTTGAATTGCGCCGTATTGCTTCTTTAAAACACTCTCGTGGATGAACTAGTGACGAATTTAGAGAACCAATCGAGATTGGGCTAATTCCCAAAACATGATTCTTGGTAGAGAGAGAAACAACGCGGAAGTGTTCTCGATCAAGAAACCGCATTTCTTCCATCACCATGTGAGCCACATCCTGCGGGGAATTGACCACTGGTCTCGACATCGGATCGACGGAAACTGAACGACGCCCTAATTCAAGGGCCGCCTTAACTTCTGACGCCTTGGCTTTTCCGAGACCATGGAGCTGAGCCAATTCATGAACCGTTAATTTACCGAGTCCAGAGAGACCGCCAACCTCTATCAAAATGCGTTCCGCCAGTGTCAAAACATTTTCTCCTTTGATACCGGTACGCAATAGGATTGCCAAAACTTCGCGGTTCGATAATGCTTCAGGACCTATTTGGTAAAGGCGTTCACGGGGTAAAAGCTCCTCCGGTAACTCCTTTAAACGTCGATAATCCATCATCCACCTCGCGTGAAGCGATATTTGTCTGCTCAATCCCCCACGCCTTCAGTTGTTCCGAAAGATATTCCATCGGTAAGCCAATAACATTCGTCAGGGAACCTTGAATTGCGGCGACAAATTTTCCTGCTTCCCCCTGAATTCCATAGGCCCCGGCTTTATCCATGGGTTCCCCGCTAGCCACATACGCTTTAATCTCTTCAGCACTAAGTTGGCGAAAACGCACAATGGTTTCGATCACGCCTGCGTTCTGCCTTCCTAATCCGGAAATTAACGCTACACCAGACAAAACAACATGAGTTCTGCCGCTGAGCCTCGTGAGCATTTCTTCTGCTTCCGCAGGGGTTGCGGGCTTCCCTAAGATTTGGGTATCAAGGACCACCATGGTATCCGCCCCCAACACCACATCCCGAAGATCCCCCCCTTGTTCCAGCCAATGGTTTAGACCCGCTTCAGCCTTGCGTATTGCCAGCTGTTCCACCCCCGCCGCCGGCAAAATTCCTTCCGGCAACTCTTCATTAACAGAAGCCTTAACAATTTCAAAGGGGTAGCCTCCCTCACGAAGCAGCATAGCTCTCCGCGGAGAAGACGAAGCAAGTATGAGCATATTTATTACACCTTCTTTGACAATAAATATCCCCCAAGCGCTCCTAAAATCGTCGCGATCGTTATACTCAAACGAAATCCAAAGGATAGGGAGAAAAAAAAGAAATCCAAGTAAGTATGCAAGGGTACATCGATCACGGCTGGGCGCAAGAACGGTGCAAAAATGCCGTATTTTTCTAAGCCAAACCCTACTAAAGTCCCAATGGCAGCACCGATCAAAATAAGCAAAATAGTCCTTCCTGTCCCCGAGGAATTTCGCCCCACCGCCATACTTCTTCCCCTTCCATCTATCAAAACTCAGGCAGGATTTCTGCCTTCTGCTCCCAACGATTACTTCACTCAAGTTTAACATCTTCCAATTTACTAAGCAAGTTCGACACTATTCTGTTTCTGTCTCTCTTATCGTAAAACAAACAGCCTTTCTCAACAAAGAAAAAGGCTGTCTGTTAACCTACATCATCTTGACCTATTTAGATATTAAGCTAAAAATGCCTATCACAAACAAGGAAATAAAACCGCATATTCCAATAATAATCCAGTTTTGCTTACCCTTGTTAAGCTTATGCCAAGGTAATCTTTCACCGTTCCTACTCATGAACGCCTCCTATGCTAATTTCTGACTTAGCAATCGTATGACAGAGTAGGCAAGGTGTAAATAGTCCAAACGTCCTATTTGCACCCTCACCCTCTTAAAATCTCGCCCCAGCAGGCTCGTCCGGTCATTTCCTAATAATTTAAAATCAGGTCAATTTACTTCCGTTCATCGATCTCAAACTTCCATATCGTCCAGTTGATGGCATCTAGCAAGGCCTGGGCGCTCGCTTTGAGGATATTTGTAGAGACCCCTATTGTTCCCCAGACTTCACGCTCTACGCGAGTGTCGACGATAACGCGTACAATCGCTTCCGTTCCTAGAGAACCATCAATAACCCTCACTTTATAATTCACCAGTTCACTTTTACCCAGAATTGGGAAGAATCCGACGAGGGCCTGCCTCAGTGCTGTATCTAGGGCGTTTACAGGTCCGTTTCCCTCCGAGGCAATGTGTACCGATTCTGAGCCCACTTTAACCTTGACGACGGCGACGGAATCAAGCTCACCGCGGAAAGGTTCACTCCAAACGTGATAATCTAAGACTTCAAAAGGAGGGGTAAACTTACCGATCGTCTGGAGCAGTAATAAATCGAGGCTCCCTTCAGCCGCTTCGAATTGGAACCCGTTATGCTCTAAGGCTTTTATCTCCGTCATGGCTTTTTCCACTCGTGGGTCTTCTTTCAGCATGTCTGGCTCA
>JAUZPJ010000209.1 GCA_030706025.1 Bacillota bacterium
AGAGTACTTATGACATAATTTCAAAAAATCCCTCCTAGGCGATTAGAATGCTGTATTTTGACAAACATTTGCCACAACTTTTTACTAATATAAGGTCAGAAGCTACCAAGTCCATATTTTATTAGGAATTAAATTCAAACCTAAAGGAGTGGTTTTTGTGAAGAAACATAGGTTGACAATGTATTTGAGATGGGCTTTATTGGCAATATTCGTTGTGCTTGTTACCTATGCAGCCTATCTCCATCAAGTATTAGGAGGAGCAAAAGCACCTTCAATCCATGCATTATGTCCCTTCGGAGGGCTTGAGAGCCTTTACCAGGTGTTCACAACTGGAAGTTTTATTAATAAAATTTTCGCAGGAACTATGACTCTGTTTGCCCTCACTTTAGTAATAGCAATTCTCTTTAGACGCAGTTTCTGCGGGTTAATTTGCCCCTTTGGCGCTATTCAAGAATTCTTTGCAAAACTTGGTCAAACGATCTTTAAACGAAAACTGGTAATGCCAGCTTCCATTGATAAGCCATTAAGATATCTAAAATACGTAGTCTTAGTTGTTACAGTGGTCTATGCGTGGAAGACCGCTGGACTATGGATGGCTCCTTACGATCCCTGGTCAGCCTATGGACATCTTTCAGAAGGATTGGACAGCATATGGCAGGAATCGGCAGTAGGTTTAATCATTCTAGGTATTACTCTTTTGGGTTCACTTATCTTTGATAGGTTTTTTTGTAAATACCTTTGTCCGATGGGGGCACTTTACGGTATTATAGGGAAACCTAGCCCCTTCAAAATAGTCAGGAATGAAATCATGTGTGTCAATTGTGGAATATGTAATAATAACTGTCCCATGAATATTGATGTACAGCACAGTTTAAAGATTTCTTCCGCGGAGTGTATTAATTGTCAGACCTGTATTTTAAATTGCCCCAAGACTGGCGCTCTCAATAGCCAAGCAGGCCAAACGATAATCAAACCACTTACCGTGATAGTTCTCGTGATGGTGGTGTTCTTTGGCTCAATATTTACAGCACAGGTAGCGGGAGTTTATGACCTAACTCCTGCTGCACTCAAGGCTGGCGAACCGATAACATATGATGAAATTAAAGGTTATATGAGTATCAAGGAAGCCGCGGAATCCAGCAAAACAGGTCTAAAAGAATTTTATGAAAAATTCAAGATTCCAGTAAGCGTTCCTTCGGAAACAAAAATGAAAGAAATCTCCACCGTTTCTCCAGGCTATGATTTTGATAATATCAAGGAATCCCTAAAAAACTTAAGCAACCAACCTTGAGCATTCTGAATCCCCAGCAACCACCTGTTGGGGATTCATTTATAAAGGCATGATCTGCTTTTGAGATCCTATTATTGATGATGACCAAGAGCTCGTCAATATTAGTTAACTTTTACTTCTACCAAGCTCTGGTTAAAAAATCTAGTGACCTTCTGCAAATATTGTTCAGGTTGAACTGGATAGGCACCAACATGAACTGCTCCGTGAACAATCCATAATTCGTCCTTCGGATTATTAACCGCCTCTAATAATTGCTTGGAATTTTCTAAAGGGATTGTAGTATCTGCATCCCCAGCAATGAATAGGATTGGTTTTTGCGTTAAGCTTTCCATGGCTTTTATGGGTGAAACCCGCTCAGGATTTATCCCAGTTAGTAACGGGATTTCTTCTATTATAATCGGAGTAAAAGGAAAGTTAGGCAGACCTGTCCAATGCGGCATGTTAACCTCTAGATATTTTTTTAAGTCAGCAAAAGGACTATCTAAAATAATTGCTTGTATATCGTTTTCCTGAGCAGCGACAATTGCGCTAGTAGCTGCTCCCATTGAATAACCTATAACACCAATTTTCTGGTAACCTAATTCTTTAGCATAATCGACGGCCCCTAATAAATCACGCTGCTCAAAATCGCCAACGGAAACTAATGAGCCTTCGGAGGAACCCGAGTCACGAAAATCAAACATCAGAACACTAAACCCTTTTTCTACTAAAGCCTTGGCCACCGGTAACTCGGGTTTATCATTGCAACGATTTCCATTATATCCGTGTGCTTCAATAATAATGGCTTTCGCCTGTGGTGCTGGCAAGTACCAACCCGATAATTTAAGCTTATCAAACCTGCTGGGAAAATTAATGGTTTGATAACTTAGACCTAGTTGACCCGGATCCCCTTTTACCAGTTTACGCTGTGGGTGGGTTAAACTCCACCCTACATACGTTGAGATACCACCCAGTACAAGAATTAGCAAACTCAATACTACAATAAGAACAAAAATAATACGTCGACCCCGAGAACGGGTATTTGTCTCCGTTACCTGTTCAAATCTCGTTTGAAGTCTCGGTTCTGGTGCCGTCATTATCTTAACCTCCACATTTTAGATTCGGAAAAAGCTTTTTAGCAGTTGACCAGCTTGAACGTTCCAGGCAGAAAGCCCTTGGTTGGGGACCCCACCTCCCTATTTTATCATTAATTATAGAATCTTGTTAATTGACGGATGATCTTCTATTTAACATACTGCCCCTTGGCTATATAGCGTAACGCTGACGAGCAATCTAAACGGCCATATACTTTCAGCTTCCGATGACCTCCTAATGCTCCCTTAGTGTCACTTTCATAGGTAATCCCATTTGCGTCTAGAAGCATGTAAGTCTTTAAGAAATTATTATCACCCAATCTAATCACTCTTTTCTTCTACTTGATATAGTGACGTTAGACTTTGAGGGTTTTTGAAAGATTTAGTTATGGTGGAAGGAAAAGAGAATAGTTCGGCGAAAAAGAAAATTAAGATTCATACGTGAGATCTATTCACCAATAATTTAAGTCTTGGGGAAAGATTCCGATAAATATCCTCCAGATTAAAACCATTCAAAAACAAAGGAAGTGAACACACCTGGGTTATTGTAGTTCGTAGGAAAGAACTACTAGGCATAGCTTAAATATTGAATGTCCGTAGAATTAGTAATGCACAATTAAGGTTTTACGGGTGTTTAATACGTGAGTTTAACCATAGTAGCCCAATCCTGTGATGCTACTACTTTGTTTAGTCAACAAGGTGAAAGAATACGATTGAAGTATTTCGAAACCAGGGGAAAATGAAGAATGAGGTTCGTAAACTTTATATAATCGTGTCTATTGTTTTTGTGGTAATAGCGTTAGGATTATTTGTACAATTTAATTTGTTCTATAAAACTCTGATGGGTGAAACTCAAATTTTCACAGCCTCGTTGAGGGATAGCATTGGAAGAGACATAAGTAATGACTTACTTTGTAAAGGACAAGTCATTACGGACGCATCTGATTATATCTCGCTTGAAAGATGGGACAATGAAGATCTGTTAGGATATGTGAAACGATTAACGACTAATAACCCATCTTTTTCTTCCATTTATTTTGGTTCCACGAATAATGTGATGATCAATGGGAGTGGATGGGTTCCAGATCCAACCTTTGATTTAAGGACTCGCCCATGGTATATCGAGGCTGTAAAAGAAAGAAAACTTATCTTTACAGAAGTTTTTCTTAATGCATCAAAAGATAAACTCATCATTACCATCGCCAAACCGGTCTATAATTTAAACAACCAGCTTTTAGGGGTGATCGCAGGAGATGTATCTATAAAAGATATTGTATCTCTAGTAAAGGATAAAAAAATTACGGGTAGAGGCTACTCATTTTTAATCGATGGGAAGGGAAACATACTTGCTCATCCTAACTATAACTATGAGCCTACTTCAGAGCTGAAGAATGTCAATGAAATTTCAAAGGAACTACCTATTTATTTATCAAAGAACAAACCAGGAATGACAAAGATATCATTAGATGGTACTGATGGCTATTTAGCCTATCAATCTGTGGAAAATACGAATTTGAAAATTGGCAGTTTTATTCCAATAAACGAATATATAAGCAAAGATCTTATATTTTTGAGGATATTCTTAATTACGTTGATTTCTTCTTTGTTCGTTTTTTTACTTTTTTTGTGGCAACAAAAAAAATACTTAATTTCCCCTCTGCTTACATTAAGTGCCGATATTCAAAAAATCGATATTGAGCAGAATAGAGCCTTCAGATTGCCTTCTAAAGAGAACGAGCCTTTTGCAGTTTTACGAAAACCAATCAATGTGGTTTTAAATAAAACTCAAGAATTATTTGAACGAGTAGAATTGGAAGAACAAAAATTAACGAGAACTAATAAAGAACTTGAATCCTATAATCTGCAATTGACTGCTTCCAAAGAGACGCTAAAAGCTCAATATAAACAGATTATGGACAGCGAATACACTTTTAGAACGCTTTTTGAAGGCTCTGCAGATGCTATCGCTATTTTCTCGGATAATAAATTGATTGATTGTAATTCGGCTATGGTTGAACTATTAGGATATACATCAAAAGAGAGTCTTATTGGCGAAAGTTCCCAGAAACTTTCACCTAAAATACAACCTGATGGAATATCTTCTTTCGAACGAATACGTGAGATTAATAAATCAACTTCGGAAAATGGAAAATATAAATTCGAATGGTGGTATCAAAAATATGATGCTACCTTACTTCCAGTTGAGGTAATGTTGACTCCAATCCTACTTAATGGGAGAAAAGTTTTCCATGCGTTGTCCAGAGATGTTAGTGAACGAAAAAAAATGGAACAGCAACTGAAATATTTAAGCTATCATGACCAATTAACAGGTCAATATAACAGACGATTTTTTGAGGAGGAATTAAAGCGACTAGATGTAGAGGGAAATTATCCCATAACCATAGTTATTGCAGATGTGAACGGATTAAAGCTTGTCAATGATTCCTTCGGTCATGCTATCGGTGACGAACTCATTAAGAAAGTAGCAGAAGTGATCGAAAAAGGATGCCGGGCTGATGATCTTATTGCTCGACTCGGAGGGGATGAATTTGTTATTCTCTTACCAAAAACGACTAGTTATGAAACAGAGAAGATTGTTAAACGTATTAAAGGTGAAGCCTTAAAAGAGAAACTAGGCTCTATTGAGATATCCGTTTCCTTTGGATGGGAAACGAAGGATAAAGCATATGAAAAAACGTTAGATATCCTTAAAAAAGCTGAAGACCATATGTATAAGAATAAACTTTTTGAAAGCCCCAGTATGCGAGGGAAGACCATTAAGACGATCATCAACACCTTACATGAAAAAAACAAACGGGAAGAACAGCACTCTTATCGAGTTTCATTATTGTGCAAACGTATGGGGGAAGTTCTTGGTTTATCA
>JAUZPJ010000021.1 GCA_030706025.1 Bacillota bacterium
TAACTATAAACTTTAGATTTTATGTAACTTCCTTAGGCAATAAATCCAATTTACTAATGTGATTAATATCTAAGATTTCGGAATTATAACGTCTGAATGCTTAGTATAAAAGAAGATTTATTCGGTAAACTATGGATGTTTAAAGAACTAGAGAAGGAGGGATATTTGTGAATCGGCTTAGAATAATAGTATTAAGTCTTTTAACTTTAGTAACTGTCACGTTAGTGGCTGCCTGCAATACGCAGCAACCAGCCGCTCCGGCACCACAACCCCAGCCGACTCCAGCAACCCAGGTCGCGAATATAACTGCCACATATGTTGGTGAGCAAACCTGTCAATCCTGTCACAAGAAGGCAAACTACGACAAAACACCCCATTATCAATCCTTTAAACCTTTATCGGCTTATAAACTCGATAAGACCTATGGGACGGTCACCGTATATGACGGTGCAGGCAATAATGCAAAGTCCACAACTGTCGATTTAAGCAAAGCACTTGGGGTAGAAATGGACACCTATGTAGTGGCTGAAATTCCTAAAACCGCTGGCTTTGCCAAACAATTCTATCGGGTTGGTCACTTGATCAAAAACCCCGACGGAACGTATAAGATCGAAAACCCAGGTTTAGTTCAAGGTACTCAAAACTGGTCTGCTGGAGACTATAGTTGCGCTCAATGTCATAGTCCTAACATGGGCGCTGCAGGAAAACCTGATTACACAATTACCTGCGAAGGTTGTCACGGACCTGGAAGCGCACACGTCGCTGCCACGACAAGCGAGCAGAAAAAAGCAACGATGGCTTTGCCAACTTCGGAGACTTGCTTGAAGTGCCATAAAAGTGATCCCACTAAGGATAAGACAGGTGCTATCGTTACGACAAACCACTATGGTACACGCGACTATACCTTCAGTAAGCATAACACGACCGGTATGATCAACGGTTGCTTGACTTGCCACGGCGTACACGGTACGAATGCAAATGGTCGATTGCTGAAGAAGGATAATCCGAATGACATTTGCGCCACCTGTCATGCAGGGAAAAATTACGATGTGAAGACCATTATGTGGGATAACAAGTCAGATCCATACAAACATATAACCGCTGACCACAGTTTCACTGCTATTCCAGAGTCTGCTACGAAAGTTAATCCAACCACAAAGAATGTGGAAATCGTGGATCCAAAAGCGCTAGATATGGTTAAGAAGGCTTTACCAGACCTAGCTAAATAAACGATAAAACAAAAAATCAAGGCTTGTCCACTAGATGGGCAAGCCTGATTTATTGTTTTAACATACATTGTTCAAATACTAGCCTTTTTCTTTGCATCTTTTAATCAGATAGGAGCATAGGTTTGAACCTCTCTTCCAATTATTTCTTAACTTATGAAGAAGAAAACACGTAATTTTTATACTACAATTTTAATATTTTATAGAAATAGAAGGAAATATATTTTTGTTTATCGAATGATTATGTCTAGTAAATGGAAAGGAGATCTTGAATTGAGAGAAAGATACTGAGCTTTTATAGAAAGATGTGATCAAGCAGATGCATATTACTGATTATGAAATTGCATTGAGATTATTACTAGCTTGTATTTTCGGAGGAATAGTAGGGTATGAGAGAGAACGAAACGACAGTCCGGCGGGATTCAGAACACATATTTTAGTGTGTTTGGGGGCTGCCTTAATCATGGTTTTGTCCATGTACGGATTTAATGATTTTGTTTCTACCAACAAAGACCCGGCTCGATTAGCAGCTCAGGTTGTCTCAGGTATTGGCTTTTTAGGAGCAGGAACTATTTTAAGGGATAAGACATCTATTCGAGGTTTAACAACAGCCGCTTCGCTCTGGGTTGTTTCCGCGATTGGCCTGGCTGTTGGAGCAGGGTTTTATTTTTCGTCCGTTCTTGCAACCTTATTAATTTTTTTAACATTAGAGCGTACTGTTGAAACCTATTTCTTCCGCAATTGTCAGGTGCTGAAAGTTGTTACCGTTAATGGCACATGTAGGGTAAAAGAAATTAATCGGATTATTGTCTCTCATAGTATATATCCTCAAAATATTTCAATGACGTTATTAAAAGAAGAAGAAGGCAAAACTACGATTGAATTCAAATTGAGAACCCCCTTCCGAGAAATTAATATGGAACTATTGATTGAAGACATTAATGAGGTTGACGGGATTTACTCCACTGAATTAGATGAAAATGCAATAAAGAAATCGTTTATACCTACTCGAGTACGTTCGTCTCTTCCTTTTCATAGGAAGCCAAAAGAACCCTTCCTATAAATAATATTTGATGAAAGGGGTATTATTCTAACATCAAGTAACTACTGATAATCTAAAGAATAATAACACATACATAGGAGGGTTACGTTGGTGAAGTTTCTCAATCTATTACTTTTAGCGATTCCTGTCAGTCTTTTTTTACGCCAGTGGGATTCCCCTGTCTTACTTTTTGTTGTTGCGAGTTTAAGTATAATCCCTCTTTCTGGCTACATGGGCAAAGCTACAGAAGAAATCGCAATCTATGTTGGCCCAAGAGTGGGTGGCTTACTTAATGCGACTTTTGGCAACGCTGCAGAACTAATCATTACAATTTTTGCTCTGAGGGCAGGTCTAGTTGAGGTCGTAAAAGCCTCAATAACAGGATCTATCATTGGTAACCTTCTCCTAGTACTAGGACTAAGCATGTTTCTTGGCGGTTTCAAATACAAAACCCAGAAATTTAATAGGGCTGCAGCAGGTATGCACACTTCGATGTTGCTAATGGCCGTTACTGGGCTGATTATCCCTGCAGTTTTTATACATACACATACTAATCCCTCTGCCAAGCCCTTGAGTCTGGGTGTCGCCGCTGTGTTGATGGTTGTCTATTTAATGAGTTTGATTTTCTCGCTCCATACTCATAAGGACGTTTTCCGTCCTAGTCAAGAGCATTCGGAATCTCCAACCTGGTCAATGCCCCGAGCCTTGATAACTTTGCTTATTGCAACAATTTTCGTAGTCCTGGAAAGTGAATTTTTGGTAGGCGGAATTGAACCCGTGGTTAAAACCCTTGGGATCAGTGAATTATTTATTGGTGTTATCGTGATACCCATTATCGGCAACGCAGCGGAGCATACTACTAGTATTATTATGGCCTTAAAAAACAAAATGGAGATCAGTCTAGAAATAGCCATTGGATCAAGTACACAAATTGCTCTTTTTGTAGCCCCCCTGCTTGTTTTCATCGGCTATTTCATCGGACAACCTTTGGACTTCCTTTTTACCAATTACGAACTCATTGTCATTATCATGGCGACTGTGATAACTGCAATAATAAGCATGGATGGCCGCTCCAACTGGCTGGAAGGGGCACAGCTTTTGTCTGCTTACACGATTATGGCTTTAGCGTTTCTCTTTGTATAGCTTAACTGTCAAGTACGGATTAGTACAATCTTTTGATGAAAATAATAAAACTTTACTACAATATAATGTCGGATTATGATATTCTGAACTTAGTTAAACAAAGGGGGAAGGTTAATGCTCGAGATAAAGGACGTTTCTCTAGAGATAGAAGGAAAACGTGGTGTTGAGATTCTCAAAGATATCAATTTAAAATTTTACGAAAAAAAGATATATGTTATTACCGGCCCTAATG
The DNA here is from genome assembly GCA_030706025.1 of Bacillota bacterium. Classification (GTDB taxonomy): domain Bacteria; phylum Bacillota; class Desulfitobacteriia; order Desulfitobacteriales; family Desulfitobacteriaceae; genus Desulfosporosinus. Next base: position 3,644 of record JAUZPJ010000021.1, read on the forward strand.
GCGGGGGGAAATCTTCTCTAGCAAAAATCATAATGGGTGTCTATAATCCTACTAAAGGATCGATCCTGCTTGATGGGCAAGAAATCACGGAATCGAACATTGCCGAAAGAGCACGCCTGGGTATAGGATATGCTTTTCAAAGCCCACCTCGCTTTAAGGGCATAAAAGTTAAGGAACTATTAAAAATGGCTGCCTCGCGTAATCCCAATAACGTAAATATTTGCGACCTCCTATATGACGTCGGGTTATGCGCCCAAGATTATCTCAACCGTGATGTGGATGCCAGTCTTTCCGGAGGAGAAATGAAAAGAATCGAAATTGCTACCGTGCTGGCACGTAATTTAAAGATTGCGGTTTTTGACGAGCCTGAGGCAGGAATTGATTTATGGAGCTTTCAAAAGCTTGCAGAAACCTTCAAAAATATTCATACAAAATATGATACTACGATCGTCATCATTTCCCACCAGGAACGTATTATGGAGCTGGCGGATGAAATAATTTTGATGTCCAATGGAACGATTAGTGCTCAATCCGAACGAGATACAATACTAGCCACAATTTTAGATAACAATGCTTGTGCATGTAGTACTAATTGTGCGAAAGGGGTTGGGCAAAATGCTGAGTGCATTGGATAAACAAATGTTGGAGAAAGTGGCCGACCTTCATGAAATCCCACAAGGTGCTTTCAATATCCGAAAAAACGGACAAGGGGTACAGAGAAATACGACCGCTAATATTGATATCATCCCCAAAGAGGATAAATCTGGGATTGATATAATCGTAAAGCCCTATACCAAAGGAGAAAGCGTCCACATACCCGTTATCGTCACTGAAGAAAATATTAACGATGTTGTCTATAATACCTTTGAAATCGGAGAATACTCCGATGTCTTAGTGGTTGCTGGATGTGGAATACATAATTCCGGAAGTCACAAATCCCAACATGACGGTATTCACAATTTCTTCGTTCGCAAGGGCGCTAAGCTTAAATATGTTGAAAAACACTATGGCCAAGGGGAAGGAAATGGAGATCGGGTATTAAATCCTAAGACAATTCTTGATGTCGAAGAAGGTGCGGTCGTTGAACTCGAACTTATTCAGATCAGGGGAATAAATCAAACAAAAAGGGATACAGAAATCCGTCTTAGGGATAATGCCAAACTTATAGTCACTGAACGACTCCTAACCAACAAAGAGCAAACAGCAGAATCAAATATTACAGTCGAATTATTAGGAGCTGATTCGTCAGCCCAGATTATTTCACGTTCCGTTGCTCAAGACAATTCTAAACAAGAATTCTATTTTGATTTAGTGGGTAGAAATAAAGGTCGTGGTCATATCCAATGCGATGCTATCATCATGCATAATGCCCAAGTTCTTTCAACCCCAAGAATTTCTGCTCATCATAGCGAAGCACAACTAGTACATGAGGCTGCTATTGGAAGAATCGAATCAGAACAGTTGATCAAATTAATGTCTCTAGGATTTTCAGAGACAGAAGCTGAGGAGATTATTCTCAACGGTTTCCTTAAATAAAGCAAATAAACAAGCACAAGTCTGTGGGCCATTATCGCCTTCAGACTTGTTTTGTTCTAAGTTAACCTCTTCTACTATCATACACGTAAATCGTTATAGTATTTAGTTCTGCCGAAATATGACCTGAGTCATTTATGAGTATTGTAACCAGTTTTTATAAAAAGGAATTTTATTTAAGCCCATAAGTAAACGTTCTACCCTCTTCTATCCGATCAACGAGTCCGATATATACTAAATGCTCTAAATGAGACAATGCTTCCCCAGAGGCAAACCACTTCTGAGGATGGGGAAAATCATCCCAACTTTTATGACTTAAATCCCAGTGCATAGAAGCAGCGATTTTACCGGGTGTCTTTCTGCCATCTTGCAGGATATTTAGAATTTCCTTTAAGCGTATGTCATGATGATTCTGAATCTCAATAATTCTCTTTTGGTGATCCTTCAAAATCTTCCTGTGAGCCGTAAATAAATAATCAATTTCATACTCGTATACTTTTTTTAAACTCGTAAAATAAGTAGCCAAAATGTCTTGTTCAAATCCCCAGAAGGTTATATTAGGAGTTATTTCATCCAATATATGATCGCCACAAAAAAACAGTTTATGGTTTCTCTCATACAAGCCGATGTGTCCTGGCGTATGGCCGGGAATATCCACAACTTCTAAACAATAATCCCCTAACACAAGCTGGTTCCCTTCAGACAGAGGAGTGAATTCCAAAGGCTTGGTTTGTCTAGTCCCAAACTCCTTACCAAAGCTAGCGGAATTGTCGTCTTCAAAACCCAAGATTCGGTTAAGCGAAATATAAAAAGTATCCCTTTGAGAAGTTTGATTTAATAATTCCCCGTCAACTTGACTAAAATAAATAGTTGGTACCCCGAACTTTTTGAGAACTGGAGCGAGACCTGAATGATCAGCATGCATATGAGTAATAAAAAGATCCGTTTTATTTAAATCAACATTTAGTTTCTCAAGACCACTCATTAACTCAGCCTGACATTCTGGTGTGTTAAATCCTGTGTCGATGATCAAGTTTCTACTTTCTGACAGAATAATGTAGCTGTTAATCGCTCTTAAAGGATTTTTAGGCAGAGGTATTTCGTTCTTAAAGATATTTGGGTAAACTTCAGTCATCATTTTTTTACATCCCTCTTTCTAAAATGGCTACTCCTTGGATTTCTCCTATTCCACCATTACCATGAACCAATCCATAGTTTACAGCCTCGTTTGACATCATTTTACACATTTCAATTAAACCATTTAAGGCTGGGTTATTCCAAGGTGCTCTGGCAAAATTCATACCTCCAGTAATCGTAATTTCGTAGTTAGATAAAAATAGTGGTAATTCCCAAACACTTTCAACCATCTGTGTCGTCAATAAAAATGCCAACGGTATAGGAGGATAACACGTATATAAGTCTAAGAGTAAATTCTTATTTCTAAATTCCTCTATAACATTAATTTTAGCTTCGTGTTGAGCAACTAAAAAGGAACTTCTTAAATGTGGAAAGATATTCTCTTTAGAACCAACTATTTGGTCAATATTTTCGGGCATTCCAGCAACCATACTATATTTTACACCAGCAACTTTTATTCGTTTATTTCTGATATTCAAAATCTTAGCTGTTTTATCGTTTACAAGAATAACCCCACCAGCAAAATCTATATTAGGGTTGGCACAATCGGTGATTCTGAATAAATCTCCATTCAGATCGTCTAACAGTCTGCCTCTGTCATATGAAACCTCTTGGCCTATAGTTTTTGTATATGTTTTTAGATAGTTCCTGTATAGACCATCGGTTAATTGGAAGAAAAGTTCTTTAGAAATCTTAAGCACTTCGCACATCTTATGTGATATTAGATTGTAGCATTCCAAAATACTCCTACCGTTAAATATGTCCATTGCTTGTTTTATTAAATCCTTTCCATAAACCTGTTTATTAGTAAGCAAGGGATCATAGCCGAAAATAAACACTGCATCATACAAATCATTCTCTATAAGCTCTCTGGCATCAAAAAGTGACTGCACAGGACTTGCTCCACTTTTATATGTGTTTATTTTGTCCAATGAATTACATCCTAATATACTAAAATAAAAGCTATTTGCTGCTTCGAAATTGTTCAAGAGTGGATCAATAAAAAAATAGGCTATTCTCTTATTATCCAAAATCAGTTTTTTGTTAATCTCGATTGCGTCTTTGAAACCTTCCTTCAGTCTTTCTCTGGTTATTTGGTTTCCTTCTCTGTCAATTAATTTCTCTGCATAAATGATATTCGTCATAGTTACCACACCCTTTCTACTCCATTCTAAATAACACCTGAGACCTTCGTCTTTATGTATAAACTCAACTAATATCCTGTTAGAAGTTCTTGCGCTGGAGGCCATAGAGCTTCATAATATGTTTATAAGAAAGATGTTTATATTTGCCTTCATCAGCGACCTCAGATCGAATAGTGGCGTAAAAAACCACTTTAGTGTAGAATCTAGTTGCTAGCTTAAGGAAAAACTTAAAATAAATATATACTGGAGCAAGGGAGAAATAAGCATGAATGAGATTGCACAAGACTTAAATCGCCAGATACAACAAGAAAATCCCCATGTTTATGAATTATTATCAGAACTCGGCAAGAACTTGTATTATCCCAAAGGGATCTTATCCCAAGGTGCTGAGGCAAAGCAGAAGGGATATCGTTTTAATGCAACGGTAGGAATTGCAACTGAACATAATCTTCCAATGTTCTTACCTTTAATCCAAGAAACGTTAAGTGACTACGATCCTAAGGATCTTTATCCATATGCTCCCCCTGCAGGAAAACCTGAGCTTAGAGCGCTCTGGCGAGATAAAATGTTAGAGGAAAACCCTTCATTAAAGGACAAATCTTTCGGCAATCCCATCGTTACCAATGCGTTAACCCATGGTTTAAGTATTGTCGCGGATTTATTTATAGACGAGGATGACCCCTTGGTTTTGCCTGACAAACTATGGGGTAATTACAACCTTATCTTTGGAGTACGCAGAGGGGCAAAGAACATCACATTTCCTTTCTTCACTGAAGAAGGAACCTTCAATACTGCTGGCATGAAAGACGCCTTACTTTCCAAAAGAGACCATGGAAAGGCAATCCTGCTGCTCAATTTTCCAAATAACCCAACTGGGTATACACCGACTGAGCATGAAGCTGATGAGATAGTAGCTGCTCTGCGAGAAGTCGCCCAACAAGGAATGAATCTGGCTGTCGTTACTGATGATGCCTATTTTGGCTTATTTTATGAGAACTCCATCAGAGAGTCTCTGTTTGCTAGAATTGCCAATATTCACCCTAGACTATTAGCAATTAAAGTAGACGGGGCCACTAAAGAGGACTTTGTGTGGGGCTTTCGTGTTGGGTTTATAACCTACGCTAACGAGCACCCAGCAATTTTAAACGCTTTAGAAAAAAAGACATCAGGTATTATTCGAGGAACAATTTCTAGCGCCTCCCACCCATCACAAACTTTTGTGTTAAATGCCCTGCGATCTAATGCTTTCCAATCCCAGAAAAACATGAAATCCGAATTATTAAAACAGCGCGCTAGTAAGGTTAAACAGATACTTAATCGTGGGTCATATAATGATGCTTGGGACTACTATCCGTTTAATTCAGGGTACTTTATGTGTCTCAAACTTAAGGGAGTAAAGGCTGAGGCTTTGCGCGTTCACTTACTTGAACAATATGGCGTGGGAGTTATTTCCCTTGGAGAAAGCGATTTACGCATTGCTTTCTCATGTGTTGAGGAAAAAGACCTAAACGATCTATTTGACCTAATTTATCAAGGATTCCATGACTTATCAGGTCAAAACGATTAGAATAGCAGCTTTACCACTAATACGGACTGGCGCATTCGAATTTAACTACCATTTACAATTCTCCAGAATATTCTTAATTCCTCTTGTTGTGTAAAATTTATTAACCAAGTTATTTTTTATAATAGGCTTTCTATATTTCTTCTGTAATTGTAGAAAGAAAAAACTGATTATAACCATAGTTAAAACTATGGCTATAATCAGTTTTTTGGGATTTAAGGGTAAGGCCGCAACACCTAAACTGTGCCTATGACGTAGCAAAGCCACCGGACATTAAAGGTCCAGTGGCACGCCAGGATCTGTAATTAGTGTAAAAGTGAGAGAATCTTTTCTTTGTTAAAGCCGACGATCGTGTCGTCCCCTACCAAGAAAGTAGGTACACTTGAAATATTCCGCTTTTGCAACTCCATTAGTGCATCGTTATCTGTACTAATGTTTTTTTCCTCAAAAGGAATTTTATTTTGCGAAAGAAACTCCTTCGCCATAGTGCAATAGGGTCAGGTATTGTTGGTAAACATAGTAACGTTTTTCATAGTTAGTTCCTCCTGTTAGTTCTGTGCCATATTAGTATGTTCAATCTTAGATCCACTAATTCTTACTGTTAAGATAAGAATTTAGAATTTGCTCTTTACCCTTAGATAGATTTGGCAACTCAAGCGCTGTGTCATCCTGAAGGAGCAACGACTGAAGGATCCAGATCCTTCGCTTCGCTCAGGATGACACGGGTAAAGGGGGAATCCCTAAAACTTACATTCATCGTTGGCATGGTAGTCGTTAACAAAAAAGGCCTGGGACCCCGCGCCTTAGCGGAACCCAGACCTTAAGGTCATAAATGGCTCAAATTTACGCTTTAATCATGATTCAAGCGCAAATTTCAACCAATAAAATTCTTTATTGCCAAAACTATCGTTACAATTAAGGAAACCAAAATGAAGACTATATATATGAAGGCGAAAAGATATAGTCTTTTCTTACCCTTGTTTACTTCATTCGCCGCAGAGTCATTATGCGTTATTCCTACTCGCTGATGATCAGTCTCATCAATAATCCCGTATACTTCCCTTACTATGTCTTTTGCAGTTTTAAACTGACTTTTTCTCACAAATAAATCAACCCCAAAAATAGTCATCCCACAAGCAACTCGTAAATAATCTCCAGCCCCTCCATATTTCCTCAACAAGAAGATATTTTCACATGCTAAAAAAGACTCAATCATATTTGCTTCTTGATCGTCCGAACAACTGATTAGAAAGACCCATTCTTCAAAAGTCTCACAATCAGGTTCATTCTTAGGTCTTCCTACTAATTCATCTATTAAAGGGATCTTACAATTACTGCAAAAACTTTGACCCTCTTGGTATTCTAAATTGCAGTTTGGACATCGTATCAACCTGATCACCCCTTTTGAATAATGCACAATCTAATACTATATACAAAGAAGAAAAATTTCAATACGCGCTGAAAAACCGCTGAACGATATGATCAGCAGTTTTTCAAACTATATATCATCAATAAGTTCACGCCCGAGATTGAACTTTGGCCGCGAGCTCATCTAGCGATTGTCCCTTTGTTTCTTCTCCTAAAATAACAACATTTAAAACGACAGCTACTAAAACGAGCGCAAACATGATGAAAACTGATTGGGTTCCCTTATGAGATTCACCAATCATTTTTCCAACAACAATAGGTGCTAAAATACCCCCGATACGCCCAAAACCTGCTGCCCAACCCGAACCCGTTGCCCGTTCATGAGTCGGATAAAGTTCTGGTGTATAGGTGTATATGATTCCCCAAGCTCCCAAGTTAAAGAATGACATCAACGATCCCATGGTAAGAATAACCGCGGCTGTACTTCCTTGGCCAAAGAAATAAGCCGTTACCGCTGTTCCTAAAACATATAGTGCAAGGGTCGGTTTTCTACCAATTCGATCGACAAAATAAGCTGCGCTAAAGTAACCGGGAATCTGAGCAAGAGTCATGATGATAACATAACTAAAACTTTTCGTCAGGGAAAAGCCTTTCAGAGCTAAAATAGAAGGGAGCCAGGTGAAAATTCCATAATATGAAAAAACAATCCCAAACCATAAAAGCCAAAGGAAAATAGTCCGACGTAAAAGAGAGCGGGAAAACAAATCCGAAAGCTTAGCCTTGTTAGCATAAACAGATGTTTGATGATTTTCCTTTTTCCTTTCTTTTACATCTTTATTTACAACGAATCCGCTTTCTCGTTCAACTTTCCCAATGATGGCTTCCGCTTCCGCTATCCGCCCCATGCTTTCAAGATAACGCGGGGACTCCGGGATCGTTCTCCACAAAAACAGTATATAGAGTGATGGCAGAAAACCTATAAAAAACGCAAGCGGCCAACCAAACCTAGGAATAATCATATAGGAAATAATTGCGGCAAGTAACCAACCAAAAGCCCAGAAACTCTCAAGCAAGACCAAGAATTTCCCCCGATGTTTAACTGGGGAAAATTCACTAACCAATGTAACTGCAACAGGAAGTTGTCCACCTAAACCAAACCCCACTATAAAGCGAAAAACTAACAGAGACGTAAGATTCCATGAAAGTCCGCATAATCCAGTTGCAACACTGTATGTCAGCAGTGTAAAGGCAAAGACTTTCTTACGTCCAATTTTGTCTGCAATCATTCCGGCAATAATTGCCCCAATTGCCATTCCAAGCAGACCTATGCTCCCGATGTTTCCCACTTGTTCCGGGCTCAGATGCCACTCTTTCATTAACACCGGCAGAACAAACGATACAATACCGGTATCCATGGAATCGAACATCCAACCTAAACCAGCAGTAATAAGCAGAACGTAATGAAATCGCGAGACCGGCATTTGCTCTAATCGTTCACTGATCTTCATATCTCTCCTCTTCCCCAATATATTATGCGAGGATTCTGCGAATCCTTTATTTCACCCTTGTTTTACCACAATATTTATACATGTGTCAAGACACCAATTTGACAATTTCTTAAATTTCGTATTAAAATCATCTCAAAGTAGGTGAACGTAAATGGTACAAAAAGAAGGTAAATCTGGTCGCGAACGTAGGGAACAGTTGATAACAATATTAAAGAACTGTAAAGAACCTATCAAAGCAGCCTCCTTAGCAAAGCTCACAGGAGTTAGTCGTCAAGTTATTGTTCAAGATATGGCCCTTCTCAGAGCATCGGAGGAACCGGTCATCGCTACCCCTCAAGGATATCTCTACTTCATGGATCGTCGTGCCAAAGGCGTCCAGAGAATCATTTATAGCCGCCATGCTCTTGAAGACACGGAAAAGGAGTTAAATATCCTGGTAGACCACGGGATTAGTGTGCTCGACGTTGGAGTTAAACATTCGGTTTATGGCAAAATATTTCGGCCTCTTAAACTTAAAAGCCGTCTAGATGTCAAACGATTCATCGCCCAAATGGCAGAGAACGAGGCTAATTTACTCTCATCCCTAACCGGCGGACTCCATCTTCACACCATAGAGGCTGCTACAGAAGAAGTATTAGACGAGGCATGTGATGCACTTTCCCAAGAAGGATTCTTAGTGGATCCTGAGAAGATATAATGAGACATCACTTAAAGGAACGCAAAAAGGCCCAAGAATATTCTCTAAACTAAGAAGTTCCTTGGACCAAAATAACGATGTTCTTTATTGTTTTCTACTCACTAAAACTTTTTGCCAATTTAACTAATATTTCATCAGTTACCCTATATACTGTCCAATCATCCATCGGGACTGCTCCCAACTGTTTATAAAACTTCACCGAAGGTTCATTCCAGTCTAAACACCACCATTCTAATCTCCCGCATTTTCGTTCGATCGCTAATTTTGCGAGAAACGAAAGCATAATCCTGCCAATCCCATTTCCTCTCATTTCAGGTTTGACATATAAATCCTCTAAATAGAGACCCGGTCGTCCCAAAAAGGTTGAGAAGTTGTGGAAAAACAAGGCGAAACTCACCGGCGTATTTTTAAATTCACCAATAATGACTTCAGCCATCTTTTTTTCAAACAAAGATTCGCTTAAAATTTCTTCTGTTGCCACGACTTCAGGCAACATCCTTTCATAATCCGCTAATTCCCGTATGAATTCTAAAATTAACGGTATATCGTCAGCCTCAGCAAACCTTAATTTGAAACCCTTCATCTGTGTTTCATGCAGATCCTTCATACAAATCCCCTATCATTTCCCATCAGATTAAACAAGCTCGCAAATGTTATTCTAATCCAATATTCAGCAGTTTCGCAAACCTAAGTGCCACCGCTTCGGCCCTCTCATTATCTCCAATATAGTCAGAACATTTGCCTTGTAATACTTTTTCAATGCTGGAAAAAATTCGTTCCTTTGTCTTTTTACGTTCTATTAGCTTATTGGCGTACATAACACTATCGGCCACACCAATAAGACTTGGAATATCTGTGTCCCAATTTTCGATCGTTGCCGCTCCGAGCGAGGCACTTAATTCTACTGGATCTGCAGGAAGACTGTCAAACTTTGCTTTAATAGTATTACAAATTCTCTCGCATGCTTCCGGATTGGCACCGGGAAGCATGATTAAAAATTCATCGCCACCCCAACGGGCTATGATGTCGCTCTTACGACAGCAATTAAGAAATACCTTGGCAGCATTCACGATCAGTTTATCGCCGTTTTGATGGCCAAAAACATCATTTACGACCTTCAAAGCATTCAAATCCACCATAATAATACTAAACGGTAGATTCGAATCTACTTGAAGTTGTGGAATGACACTTTCTACATAGGCTCTATTGAAAAGAGATGTTAGCTTATCATGATAGCTCAAAAATAAAACCTGATCCTCTACTTTCCTTTTTTCAGTAATATCGGTAAGAATCAACATTAATCTCACACTGTCTTCTTCGTTGTCATCCGTATTAATGATTTTATACTTGATATTGATAAAGTTTTCACTGATCTTTATCAGATTTGGTAAGGTACTCAAGCAAGACAATTTCGAATCCATGTCTGGTAAATCAAATACAGTAAGTAGAGCATCCGCAAAAAGCTTATTTTGCGCTCCGTTTTCACTGTGCAAAAGCTCCAGGATACTTAAATTAGCGATTTCTCTGTTAAAAATTCTTGTACACTCATAGCTGTATTCCTTATCTACAAGAAGATCTTTCTTGAAAGTTAAGAAACCTTGATCGGAGTGATCCAATAAATTCTTGATTTCGGACTCTCGCTTTTTTAGATTCTTGCTTTGAACATCGCTTATGCTACATAACCTTCTCGCAGTGCTAATAAGCCTGCTATATTTACTAAGGAGATCACTAAATTTCTTGATTAATTCATCTTCTTGTAATATTTCTCTTTCTAAATATCCTATTGCTTCCTGATATGCAGCAATTTCATCATCAAAAAGCTTGACTGTTTTGCTTACTTTCATTTTTTCCCCCACTATCACTATCCTCACAACACGCTGGTTAAACGAGTACTATTTCAAACGGGAACGTATAATCCTCTTTAAATTCCTCGGCGCATTCCAGTTCATATTCGTTGTGTTCGTTGCAAATCCATTTTAATCTGGTGATAACACCCTTCTCGTAAGCACTTTCAATTAAATCCAAAATCATCATAATACACTTTGAACTACTGGTATTAGTATAGGTAATCGTAATTTCGATACCTACTTCCTGACCAACTTTGCCAAATAAATATTCTTTGAGCCATTCTAATAGGGGTTTGAAAAATGCGAAAGAGTCCTCTGGATAAGATTGTCCCTTGATGATGAGCTTATCATTGATCGCGTTGAAATCAACCAACGGTGTGCTTTTTGATTCTTTGATATACAGACTCTCCATTACTATGTCCACTCCCCTAACAATTCGCATTAATTTGGAAATAGGTTAATTCGTCGTTAATTCTGTAATTTTTGTATTCGAGTGGCAGCTTAGCTTTTCGGGCCATTTGAATAAGTCCAAGTCCTGCACCGCGTTCATGATCGACATGACCTTCTCTTCTGATAATTTCTTTATACTGTTGCTTTAGTTCATCTGGCATGAGTGAATTTAGAAAGTCTATTTTGTGTATTAAATCGTCTAAATCCTTATTATCAATTATATTACCCGAGGTCACGAAAAAACCATCAGCGCTCTTGCCGATTGTTACAATGCTTGATTCAAGCAACTGCTCAGAGTTCTTATGATTTAAATTTTTCAAATTATAGTTAATAATATTCTGGGCCTGTTCGACAAAAACAGATATCACCTTCATTGGATTTTGCTTGATCCCCTCGACTTCGGTTATCTGACCTTTTATGGAATCACATAACTGTTCAACAATTCCTTGTGAAAATTGGCCGGAAAAACAAATTAAAACCCTATACTCCTCAAGTGACTTTTTTAACGTTTGAAGATGCAGCAATGGAAATTCTCCTTTTTACTTAATCTCGAATACTGTCCTCGATTAACGATCGTAAAAGGGCTACCATTAAATTATTTCAAAACCGATCACTGTTATATCGTCTCTTTGCGAATTTTGTCCCCTATAGTGATCAAGTTCCTCTTGGAAAAATACACCTTGCTTGATCATCGAAAGCGATGAGGAGCGAAGGATAATTTCTTTAAACTGGCTTTTGCCAAATGAATAACCATGAGACCCGCCATTCTGGTCGACGTAGCCGTCTGTCGTAATATAGAAGCGGTCTCCTCTCATGACGGCAATCTCTTCCTCTATGAAATCAGACGTAAAATCAGATTTTATATAACCAATTCCACATTTGTAACCGACGTATCGAGTTACTTGTTCTCCCCTTAACATATACAGGTTAATCCTAGCTCCGGCAAAGTACAGTTTGCCTTTATTGTCGCAATAGCATATGGCTGCATCAAGACCATCATCTGTCGAATTCGAATGGGCACTGTTTTCTTTATTCAATGCCGCCTTCAATTTTCGATTAAGTTCTTGAATTATAAAGACAGGGTTTATAGCCTCTTCCTCAATTATGATATTGCTTAATATCGAGTTTACTGCCATCGTCATTAAGGCACCTGGTACACCATGTCCGGTGCAGTCACCCACTACAAGAATAGTACCATTGGCAACTTCCTTTAGCCAGTAAAAATCTCCTCCCACAATGTCACGTGGTCTCCATAGAACAAAATAATCATTGAATACCCTTTGCAAAATATCATCCGAAGGCAGGATTGACTCCTGTATCGTTTTGGCATAGTTTATACTTTCCATTATTTTTAGGTTCTTTTCGGAAATTTCCGCAGTTCTTTCCTCGATCTCCTTTTCTAATTCGACGCTAAACTGGACAGCTCTCTTATAAGGATTAGCTATTTTAGATGACACTAAGTAGAAAATAATGAGTATTAGGACAAGAACTGCAGCAATCGTTGCTAAGGTACTGACCATAATTGAATTAAGCAGGCCTAAAGTCTCCGAACGATTTATCTGAAATACCAATACCCAGTCGCATGATTTTAATTTCTGAAATGCCAAATCGACCTGCCCACTTTTGTCTGTATAACTAAGAATCTCGGGCTTATCATTTTTATGTGAAATATCTTTCATAATATTATCATACACATTTTCGGGCAAATAATCCGAGAGTTTACCCCCGCTCTGTTCAGCATCCTCAGCGATGCTTATCTTCCCTCTAGAATCGACCAGCCATAAATTACTCGTATTACCTATTTTATAATTACTGAATTCAGTGGATATATCTTGAAGGTCAACGCCAACCCCAGCAACACCCGTTGGCTTCTTACTGTCGCCCATGAGAGTATTAATCCATAAGTTTGTTTGATTCAGCTCATTGTTCCGATCGATATTAAGTGTAATTTTCTGGCCTGAGGCAATTGAATCAAAAAACCAGCGATCTGCCGGGTCATCTTTGACCATCGTATCCGTTAGTAATTTGGAATTTGTCCAATAATGTCCCGTTCTTTTATTGCCGAAGAATACCGTATAGTGCAAAGTTTCCGCGATACTTTTTATTTGTTGAATAAACATTTCCTCATACTTATAATCAACTTCCCCATCAGCAAACCACTTTATGGTTTCCGGGCTGTCGGCAATAATTAGGGAAGTTTCCTTCGCTTTATCAATTCTGCCATCAATCTGTGCCGATATCGACTTCAAAATATAGTTGAGGTCTTGTTTCTGAAGCTTATTGATTAATTCATTTCTTACAATGGTGTAATTTGAAATCCCGGTGATCAATATTGCTACTATAATGATAAAACTGGCAAAGAATATGACATTCATAGTTCCTTCATTAATAATTTTCTCGTACTTCCCTAATTCAGGTCGTTTCATAGATCCGAGTGTACACCCCTTTTTTAGGCGCATATGTCCTTATTACAATCACGATTCGCCAAAATCCAGTATATTCCTCCCCTAATATAAAATAAATTTCACATTATGCAGAACCAAGGCTAAAAGATGTTATATTTAACCTTGGTTCTCTAACTGATTTACAATATCGCTAGTCTTTATTTTCTTAGGAAATTCAAATCTTCTTTCGAACTATACGTTGTATCCAATCTCTAATCCCCATTCTCTGGGGAGTTGGTTTCCTCCCATAGAAAAGACCAAATCCAAAGTACCCCTGATATCTCTTCATAAAAGCAGCATTTTTTTGAAGTCGAGGCAACAAACCTGGTTGTCGAGACACTTTCTCGGTGAGGTCTTTGATAAGGAGCCAGTCCTTTTTGAGTTCGTTCAAGATAATATTTCCTCTATTCGTTAATGGCTGGGCGTTTTTGATTTCAACATCCTGAAACCCCGCTTGAGTCATGGCCTCTCGCCATTCTTCAAAAAGCAATGGGTTAGTGCCTGAACCAAAACAGTCCTCTAACTGTCTTCTTAAATTAGCGGGCAATTCCTTGATTAGGGCCATTTCTAAATCTGCAACTCTGCCCTCTGGCTTTATTACTCGATAAATTTCTTGGTATACTTTAGCTTTATCTAAAAACACCGTTATAGATTCGGCGATGACTAAATCAAAGGTATTTTTGCTGAAAGGAAGAGCATGCACATCCGCTACCCTAAATTCTACTAGATGAGAAACTCCCTCTTTCTCAGCCCTTAAGGCTGCCTTTTTTACCATTTGCGAATTGATGTCAATTCCTACAATTTTGCAGCCAATTGTTTTAGCCAGATAACAAGCGGTAAGGCCACTACCACACCCAGCATCAAGGACATACTCTTCGGGTTTTACTCGTATGATACCCAAATTTTGTTTTGTGGCAGGAAAACCCCCTGGATGGGAACTGCCTATACCTAGCCAAGCTATCAATTCAAAATAGTTCATTTCTTCAACTCTTTTGCTTTCTTCCATACCGTTTTTACCCCCCTCCCCTCCCACGAGTTTACGGTATTATATTCCATATTCATGCAACCTGACATTCTGTCATTAAATCCTTATTAACACGAATAAATAGAGCAGACCATTGTGCATTGAACACATTAGCCTACTCTATCCTTATAAGCTCTTTATTTTTGCGATAACGTCCTTAATTATTCTCGCTGTTATTCCCCATATCGTAA
>JAUZPJ010000210.1 GCA_030706025.1 Bacillota bacterium
AGGCGAAAGGCATTCGTCGTGCCAATATTTCCGCTGCCATGCCGACGTACGTCGATTCCTTTATATTGACCCGCCAAATAAGCGAAAGGAATGATACCTAGGCAATACGTCACAACAAACAACATGTAGCGCAGCATCTGTTTTTACTCCTTCTCTTCATCTTTTTGGCGAACCACAATTCGAATCGGCGAACCTTCAAACCCGAAATGTTGCCGCATCTGGTTCTCCAAATATCGTCGATACGAAAAATGCATTAATTCAGGGTCATTGACAAAGAAAACAAACGTCGGCGGTTTTACGCCTACTTGAGTAAGGTAGCGGACTTTTAAGCGTCGTCCTTTGTCGGTAGGGGGCGGATTGAGATGAACCCATTCTCTTAGTAAGGTGTTTAGGGTTGCAGTCGTCACTCGAGTGGCGTTCTGTTCAACCACAAAATCAACCAATTCCAAAATCTTATGAACTCGCTGCCCGGTTTTGGCTGAAATAAACATCGTGGGCGCATACTGCATGAAACCCAATTCCTCGCGAATTGATTTTTCAAACTGGTTGATTGTCTTTTCATCTTTTTCAACAAGATCCCACTTGTTGACCACTAATACAATCCCTTTTCCTGCATCATGGGCATAACCGGCAATCTTCTTGTCTTGGTCGGTGACCCCGTCTGTGGCATCGATGAGCATGAGAATCGCATCAGAGCGATCGACTGCACGAAGAGAACGAACAACACTATATTGCTCTGTTAGTTCATCAATACGCCCTTTACGGCGCATTCCCGCGGTGTCAATGAGGATGTAATGCTTCCCTTCATGTTCAAAGGGGGTATCGATGGCATCCCTGGTCGTTCCCGGAATATTACTGACAATCACTCGTTCTTTTCCCAGCAATGTATTCACTAACGACGATTTTCCCACGTTGGGTCGTCCAATAACGGAAATACGAATGACATCTGGATCATACTCTTCATCATTGTTCTCGGGTAAGTTGGAAATCACGAGGTCGAGTAAATCTCCGGTATTCATGCCATGGACCGCCGAAATGGGAATGGGTTCTCCTAACCCAAGACTATAGAATTCATAGAGTTGGCTTTCAGCCTTTTCAAAGTTTTCTACTTTATTGGCAGCGAGCAAAACAGGTTTTCCGGAACGACGCAAGGTACGGGCAATCAGATCATCATCAGGCGTCGGAGATATTTGGGAATCCACTACAAAAATAACCACGTCCGCTTCTTCCATGGCAATTTCGGCTTGTCTCCTCATCTGAGAAGCAATCGGTGTCCCTTCATCTTTAAATTCGATTCCTCCAGTATCGATCAAGGCAAACTTTCGTCCCAACCATTCCGCATCTCGATAAAGTCGGTCTCTGGTCACGCCAGGCATATTTTCCACAATAGCGACCAATCCACCCGCGATCCGATTAAACAAAGTTGATTTTCCGACATTCGGCCTTCCTACAATAGCAACAACGGGTTTACTCAAACCGATCCACCTCCAAAGGATATCCAATTACATGCTCTAAAAAGGCCAAACCATTGTTTTCAACGATACGAGCCTTACCATTTACCGTTTCCTCTAACCACGTTACACTCCGATCATCGAGAAAAACATCGTCATCCGCCTTCAGCATCATCCGCGGAATAAGAAACTCCTCCCCCGATAGATCTCCTAGTTGATGAGCAATATCTTGAGCCGTCAATAATCCTGCACAGGTGACAGAAAGCCCAAAAAAATCATTATAGATCACGTGAATGATAACCTTCAGCCCGCTTATTCTACGCTCAAGGCGCTCTCGCCACACTTCAAATAGTTTCTGCGCTGATGTTCCAGTGACAAGATGAACCCGACGTTCCGAGACTTCTTCAGGCAAAAAGCTCAACCCAGATTCGATCTCGGTAATAAATTTCCGGGCCATACCCACGCCATTTTCTAACTGCGGGAAATCGTCGTAAACTGACGATTCTGGAAACTCCCGTCCGGCTAAAACATAGAATTCATCCGCAAAGTAGACCAGATGCAGACCTGTTTTTGCCAGAAAATCTGTTTGCCAGCACTCGGCCTTATCCAAAATCCAACGTGCTTCGTCCGGCGTAAACCCACGCAGAGCAGCAAGCTTTTCGCGATAGCGAGTTAATCCCACTGGAACAACGGCAATCGACTGTATCGCGGGAAAGAGTTCCCCTAATCGTTGGACCGTTTCAATCAACACGTCTCCATCGTTATGATCCGGGACTAAGACAACCTGAGCATGAATCATAATCCCAGCTTCTGCTAAACGTTTGATTTGCTCTGGCAGCTTTCCTGCATGCGGGTTTCTCATAAGACGGGAACGAACATCTGAGTCCCAAGCATGAACAGAAATATATAACGGACTAAGATGGAGTGAAATAATCCGTTCTAATTCTTCCTCACTCAAATTAGACAACGTAATAAAACTCCCTTGAGTGAGGGATAATCGGTAATCATCATCTTTATCATACAGCGTTCGCCGCATTCCTTTGGGCATCTGAGCCACAAAACAGAACGTACAATTATTACGGCATACTTTCAGACCATCAGAACTTATCGTTTCCACCTCTAAGCCCAAGAATTCTCCTGGAGCCTTTTCTATTTCAAGTTCCCATTGGTCTCCGTTAGGTTTTTCAACGAGTAGGGTAAATTCCTCTTCCGATACCCCAAACTGAAAGTCAATGATGTCCTTAAGTTCTTCATCATTCACAGCCAGAACGCGATCACCGACTTGGATCTCCATCTCTTCGGCAATACTCCCTGTGTCCACCGCCGCGACCACAAGCCCTTTTGACAAAATGTTTCATCCTCCTGACATTTGGAACAGGCATATTATTCCAGCCTTTAGTCGATAATCAAGTATACTACAAATGAGACGAGCCTGCTACTGCAGATCACGGTCCTGTGCCTGCTCATAGGTTTCAACGCCATTGACTGGTAACAACTGCTCCGACGTTGATTTACGCAGCGCACTAGCACCAAAACGTTGCCATCCCAGATCCAAGCCCGCCCAAACTGTAAAGAATGACACGCCAAAATTCCAAACAAACGGATCTGGGAAATCCGCATGCCTGATAATACCTTCATAGACAAAACGCCCTAGGGCTTGGTTCAAAAGAACGCTCCCAACAAACGCTCCGGCAGTTCCCCAATACGATTTAGCCGTCAACCAAGCTGCGAAGGTCGTGGCAATCGTAAAGAACCAATCTCCATAAGCGAAGACCCCAGGCTCATTGACAAGAAACAGCGTTTCGGCACTGAGAATAAAGCTCGTGAATAAAAGCGGCAGAATCCTCCGTTCAGCACGTCGTAAGGCCCAACCCCCAAAAAACAACATGACCGCTATGCGTGCATAGTGCCAGTGCCAAACCATAGGCGGGGGAAGGGCTATCTCGAAGGATTTTCCGATCAACCAGGAAGTCCCAAGCATCAGAAAAAAATGCCGAGAGTCTCGCCTTTCGACCCATGTTATAAGTGCTAAACAAAAAACAATCCACTCACCATAGGGAAAATTCAGATAAAGCCCTCCTCCGATGGATACTTTATCTAATATCATTCCCATATAAAAGGAGTTTACACTGTCAAGTTAGAAAGGTTTTGTTCAGTGCGACTGGCAACGGTTCGATAACGGGAAATATTCAGGATTAACCCAAGTTCGATCAGAGTTATGACAAGGGAACTCCCTCCGTACGATATCAGAGGTAAGGTAATTCCCGTAACGGGCATTACGCCAGTGACAACCGCTAGATTAATCACTGTTTGAATGGCCAATGAAGAGGTTAACCCAAAGCCTAAAAGCCGACCAAAGCGATCAGGGCATTGTTTAACGACATGGAAGGCCCGGGCATATAACGCAACAAAGAGAGCAACCAGAAACAACGCACCTACTAAGCCTAACTCTTCTCCTACAATGGCAAAAATCGTATCCGTGTGATTTTCGGGCAAAAAACCATACTTTTGCAAGCTTCTTCCCAAGCCGACTCCTAACAAGCCCCCAGAGCCAAAGGCAATCTCGGCATTCGTAATCTGATAACCTAAATCCGAAGCGTATTTCCAGGGATCTAGCCAAACTAAAACCCTATTCCACTGATATTCTGTGCGATGAACTAAATATAAAAGGGTTACTCCGATAGGCGGTATGGCTGCTAAAAAGAACATCGTTGGAATTTCGGTCTGTAAGAGCATTGCGACACTCGTCAGACCTAAAACCATCACTGTCCCTAGGTCTGGTTGTTTATAAACAAGGAGTAAAACGGGGATCAACACAAAGAAGAGTACCTCCAAGGGGATACGCCAATCTTTACCGCGTTTAAGCGGAAAACGATCTAAGATATGCGCGAAAAAGAGCACCAAGGTCAGTTTGGCTATTTCCGAGGGTTGAATTGTGACACCTGCAAATTGAATCCAACGAGCAGAACCTTTTGCCGCAATGCCTGCATTTGTAAACGCCACCACCATTAGTAACATGACACTAACAAGGATGCCGATGCCCGCAAACCGCCGCCAAACCATATAAGGGATCTTGATGACTATAACAGCCAACAGTGACCCAACAAGCGCCCACTTCGACTGTTGAAAAACATAGAAATACGAATTTTGAGTAGCATTGAAACCGCTCACTGCCCCAGCACTCAAGACCATAATTAATCCAAAGGCTAAAAGTGCAAGTATCAAAAAAAGCAAAGGAAAATCGATCGGCCGTGTTACTTGTCGTTTAGCCACCAGAAATCACCTTCCGTTACTTCTCTCCGCTTTCAAGAGACTCACCCAAAACATCCCCGATGGTTACCGGTTCAGTTTCAGGCTGTGAAGCTAAGGCTTCAGCATCACTTTTCTGATTTGAGTCCATAATCCCCTCACGAATACTTAAACTAATTCGCTTCTCCTCCGGCTTACATTCAATGACCTTAGCACTCACCATATCCCCTACTTTAAGAACATCGTCGACTTTATTAACCCGATGATCTGCTATTTGGGAAATGTGAACTAGCCCGTCCACCCCGTCTGCAAGTTGAACAAAGGCTCCAAAAGGAACGATGCGTACAACCTTACCGGTTACCATTGATCCTACTTGGTAATATTGAGCTGCTGAATCCCAAGGGTTCTCCTTGAGTTGTTTCAGTCCCAACGAAACTTTTCCAGTTTCTTGTTCTACTTTTAACACTTGGACTTCTACTTCGTCTCCTATTTTCAGCAATTCCGAAGGATGC
>JAUZPJ010000211.1 GCA_030706025.1 Bacillota bacterium
AAACAGAAAAAAGAAACGTTGGTGGGAGAGATCTACCAACGTTTCTTCTATGTAAATAGATATGACACTGTGAATTTATGTATTAGGTCTTGCTGATAAAGGAGTTATTGAAACAAGTTTGATAACAGCTGTAGTGTAGAATATAATGAAAATAGCGAGAAAACGAAGAACAATTTTACTTTATTTTAGAGGAGTTAAAGGAATTATGAGAAAAGCTAAATTACAAGATATCGATAAAATAATGGACATTATCAGAATGACTATTATTGAAATGCATTCCTACAACAATTATCAATGGGATGAGAATTATCCGCAGGAAAAGGATTTCATTGCCGATATTAATGAAGGCAATTTATATGTTTCCGAGAGGGACGGAAAGCTAGTTGCTTTTATTTGTGTAAATCAAGTTGAACCGGATGAATATAAAGGCCTCGATTGGACTTCTAAAAGGGAAGGAATGGTTATTCACAGAATGTCGGTTCATCCTGAATATAGAAGAAATGGGATCGGATTTAAACTCATGAATTTTGCCGAGACCTTAGCTCATAACAAGAACATCTCTTATTTAAAGACCGATACTAATTCAATGAATGAAAAAATGCAGGCACTATTTCTTAAATGCGGCTATAAGGATATTGGTGTAATCAGTTTTTTAGGTAAAGAAGAACCATTTTATTGTTACGATAAGCTTTTGGGAGATGTCAATTAGCGTGCAGTTTGTTCTGTGACCCCCCAATCCTTAACTCCGTTATCCTCAATAATTCCCAAGGTAACATCTGTTACATCTTCATAGGCTAATAACTGATCCCGAATTCTAGTTTTAATGTCGCCAGCTTTAGCCAAAGTCAATCCCTGGCGGAGTTCGATATAGCTTTCTACATGATAAAACCGGCCTTCTTGGAGGATTCGCATTTTGTTAATATCTGTGACATCGGGATCATCTAAGATAATTTGTGAGACTTTGTCTTCAACGTCCCTAGGGGCTGAAACACCGATTAGTCCTACCATATTATCATAGCCGACCTTGAATGCGGCACCACCCATGAGTAATCCAATAATAATCGCAGCAAAGCCATCTAAGGTTTTTATAGAAGTAAAGTGTGTGATAAGAATAGCCGCTATGGCAAGTATTGCTCCAAAGGTGGCTACTAGGTCCTCGTAGAAGACGAGTCGTGTGGCAGGTGAGGCTCTTTTTAAATTCGTAAGTGCTGCTAGGATCTGCCTAAGTCCCTTTTCTTCCATACGTGTTTCTTTCATAATTTCACGAATTGCCTTAAGTAAGACATATCCGTCAACTGCCATTGAGGCACTGAGGCTGAAAATGGTAAATCCTAAGGTTTGAACGGATGTGGGATGCTGAATAATATGGATTCCTTCCAACACTGTTTCATAAGCCATAATGGTTACAATGATCACAGCACCCATACAGAATACATTGATAAGACGTCCAAAACCAGTTGGAAAACGGGGAGTCGGTTTTTTTTCCGCGAGAATACTTCCGATAAAAACGAAGACCTGGTTGACGGTATCAGCGCCTGTATGCATCGCTTCAGCGAACATGGCACCGCTTCCACTTAAAAAGGCTGCGACTCCTTTTAGAATGACAAGGAAGAGATTGCCTAACGCTGCATATAACGATGAAGTATTTCCTTTTTTAATGTTTTCCCAAATAGTACTCATAGCTTAAATCCCTCCCTTGACTATAATCCCATAATTTTTATGGTTTATTCTTAGGACGTGACAGTGAAGGCTCAATGAGCATATCCTAAATAAATGGGGCATTGAAAGCGGTGATGAAAGTGAATAGTTATTTAGCTTTGGGTGATTCAATTACTGCAGGGTATGGTGTTGAGAGTCCATTTTCCTTCCCATCGTTATATGCTGCTTTTTTGCGTAGGCATAATCCAGATTTGCAAATGCTCAACTGTGGGATAAACGGTTTATCGACGGGTGGGCTTGTTGATTTATTACAGACAAATCATCGTCTGCGTCAATCAGTTTCCCAGGCTTCTTTGATCACACTCACGATCGGTTCTAATGATTTACTTGATCTTATAAGAAATCCAAACCAAAGAATGAGCGTATCCCTAAAGCCTATATTCTGTAGTATGGATTCCAACCTGATGAAAATTGGGGATATGTTAAGGCGACTCAATCCTAGGGCAACCGTCAAAGTGGCCACTCTTTATAATCCTCGGTTAGTAGGTCCATACGGACAATATTGTGAGCAGGTAAAAATGGTTCTCGATAACGCAAATGAAATGATCGTCTCCTGGTCAAAACGTTACGGAGCTGTTCCAGTCTATATTAATCGCGAATTTAGAGGAAAAGAGCATTTGTTGATTGGCCAGGATTATCTCCATCCTAATGCTGCAGGGTATAAGGTGATGGCTAAAGCGTTCGCCCGGTATTAAGATTCATTGACTCATTGACCAAATTATTATGACCTTACTCGAAGGGGTAGGGTCTTATCGTGATTGGGTATGGAGAATGTGCCTAAAGGGTTTCGAAAGAAGGGTATATTTTTATAGAACTATGAATATGTAAACAAATAGTTGTAATATGGATAAATTAAGATTAGAACTGCTAAGCTACAACATAGATAGGAACGAAGGGAGACCAAAAATTATGGGGATATTTAACAAGGTTAAAGATCTGCTTCAAGCCAATATTATGGATATGGTGAATAAGTCAGAAGATCCCGAGAAAATGTTAAATCTCTATGTTGAACGTGCAATGGAGGAAGTACGAAACTTTCAAATTCAAGTTAATCGTGCTGTGGCGGATAAAATTCAATTAGAGGAACGCATTGAAGACCTAAACAAGGAGATCGAAATGCGCACGGGACAGGCGACTCTTGCAGTACAACAGGGTAAAGATGATTTAGCGCGGACTGCCTTGACTTATAAAAAACAGGCTGAAGCTAGCCGAACAGATTATGAAAAACAGCTTACAGAGCAGGGTAAAGCCGTTGACGACCTTCAAGAAAACTTGCGCGTTCTTACGGAAAAGTTGGAAAAAGCGAAGATGGAACGTAATAACCTTGTAATGCGCCAACGCCGTGCTCAAACCATGAAAAATGCTAACGAAGCGATATCCGGGCTCTCTTCACACGACCCTTTGGCAGACATTGATCGAATGAAGGACCGGGTTGAACGCATGGAAGCGGAAGCTAAGGCTTCTCGTACAATGGTGAGTACTAATACGATTGAGGATCAATTTGCGGAATTGGAAAAGAGCAAGGCAAATGCGGAAGTTGAAGATGAACTTGCAAAATTGAAAGCAGGGCTTAAAGTAGGGTTAGATAAATAGGAAAAAATGGGCGCAATTCCTCTTAATAATTTGCAGGGGGCTTTCTGTGCCTGAAGTAGGTGATGGGTATGAATAATAGGATAAAACGAATAGTGGTTGCCATCACTTTCATACTCCTTTCTGGCCAGCCTGTTCTTACGTTAGCTCGCGGAGGCGGAGGAGTGGGTGGAAGTCTGGGCGGAAGTTCAGGACGAAGTTTTAGTGGGGGGTCTTTCTCAGGGGGTAGTCTGCCTAGAGGATCTTCAAGTGGCGGGCTCGGTGGGTTCTTTCCCTTTCCTTTCTTTTTCTTCGGTGGGAATTCTTCCGGTAGATCAATGTTTGGTGGATTATTTAGTTTCCTCTTCTTAATGGTGATTCTGTACCTCATCTTCAAGGCTTTACGCTCTTCGCGTCGCTTGGGTCAAGGAAGGTCAAGCAAGAATTCAAACGAAATAAATGAGTTACCGGTGGATCTAAATGGCCGACCAATCACGAATTCAGATGTACTTCAGCGTTTTGGAAAGGCTATCAATTTTACGCGCGAAAATATGCGTTATTATGCTGAATCTTTCTCGCGTTGGGATCGAGATTTCCTAATCGGACGGGTTCGCCAGGTATTCTTTTGGTTGCAAGACGCTTGGAGTCGACAAGACCTTTCGGAAGGTAAGGAGTACTTGACGAGTACTCTTAGCAATAAGTATAGGGCCGATCTTGAAGGGATGAAAGCACGCGGAGAACGAAATGTAATCAAGGAACCTGTATTAGACACAGGGGATATTGAATTTATTCATAGCCATCTAGATGAACTGTCCCAACATTTTGTCGTAATGGTTTCCGCTAGTTTAATCGATTACACGATAGATACTTCTGGACGGCAGATTTCTGGGGACAATACCCATCGGCTATACTACACTGAATTTTGGGAATTCGCATGGCAGGATAATCGATGGTTACTGGCCAATATTTATCAGGAAGATGCCATAGAAGTGGCTAAAATCGCCCGTGGTGAAGAATAAGAAAAACTGCCGCCTTTCATTGAACAGGCGGCAGTTTTTCTTATTCTCATTAGATTATGGCTGAGTGTCACCTTTGCGCTTGATAAAAAAGTACCAATAGAGGCCGACTGATCCAAAGAGGAGAGCCCCAAAGGCTAAGGCTATCAATAAATGTCCTGGATGATGTGACAATCGCCAGAAGGAATGCCCCACCCAAGACTCCCAAATAATCATAGGAATTTTGCCAATAAGAGTGGCAAATAAAAACGTTGGGTAGGTCATCAGGGATAGACCAGCAGCATAATTTACCGCGGCTGAGGGCAATATCGGAATAAGCCTTGAGATAACGACAATAGAAAAACTATTTCCTTCGAAATAAGTGTTCCATCTTCCGAGTTTTGCCACTTTTGGTTGCGCCCAGTCCTGTCCTAGTGTACGTGCTAGCCAAAAACCAAGAGAGGCACCTAACAAGCTACCGCCAAGAGAGAGAACAAAGCCACCAATCATGCCGTAAAGAATAATGTTAACTCCGGCAATTAAAACAAACGGGACTATCGGAAAAAGCATCAGTAAGGTTATGATAAATAAATCAACAATAATACTAATCCACCCCCACTGTGAGACAAACGCTTGTAAAACAGCAGGGTGCTGAAGTTTAGGATATAAAAAAATCACAAAAGTGAGGGAAATAAGTAATGTAAGGAAAGAGAAGTGTTTTTTGGTCAAGAGTTACCCTCCCTGAAGTGAATCATTTGATTTTCCGTAATATTTTATGCTAACATATTTTGTAACGAAATTATAGACTTTACATCAATATTGCCTTTAAAAAGTTAACTCTAACGCCTCTAACCCTTCTAAAAGTCTATAAGCTATCTAGTGGATTCAAAATAATTCGACATAATAAGCCGATTTCCTTTCCGGAT
>JAUZPJ010000212.1 GCA_030706025.1 Bacillota bacterium
GATGCTTTGTTTGTTGGGTAAGGAAGGGAGTGAGATAACGACGTGAGTTTAAAATTACAACCCATCGAACGTGAAGCTTGGCAGGACTATTTAAAGGAAACGACACAAGGGTCTCTCTTCCATCGTTGGGAATGGCAAGATATTATTGAAACGGGATTCGGTTTTCGAGTTAATCGCTTGGGTTTGTTTGATGACCAAGGGGTTCTCAAGGGCCTGCTTCCTTTAATCGAACGGAAAATGAGCCTTTTGAAATTGGCAGGAAGTCCACTTTCCGGCGCGGCAACCCCTCACAGCGGGCCATTAGGGGATGTTTCCTTGAACGAAGTCCTGGAGGCTCTTGAGAAATATGCTGCAGAACAACATGTGGATTATCTTGAGCTCAGCCTCCCTGAAGTGCTGGAAAAGGACGTTCTTGAAGAGAATGGGTATACCGTCGAAGAGCTTATCACCTTAGATTTGCCAATCTCTGCGGATGAGGCTTCCCTCTGGTCTGGACTTGAAGTACGTTGTCGCAATGCTGTACGCAAAGCAGAAAAATCTGGAGTAGAAATAGTAGAACCTCAAACCTTGGAAGAATGGTTGGAGCCGTATTACGAACTTTCGTGCGGAGTTTATCGTCGTCAGGAAATGGAGCCACCCTTTAGCAAAGAATACTTCACTGCCCTTTGGCAGAACCTATATTCGAGTGGGGATTTAGTCGTTTTGCTCGCTCGTTATCAAGGGAAAACGATTGCGGGTGGGATTTTCCCCCGGGACCGGAATGTGGGCTATTACCTAGACGGGGTCTCCGATCGGGAGTACAATAAAGTCGTACCTAATAATCTCGTTCAATGGGAATACTTAAAACGGGCTCAAGCCATAGGAATTCAACTCTACGATATGGTAGGGGCTAACATTCCGAGCATTGCGAAATTTAAGAAAAGTTTTGGCAGCACTGAGCGGAATTATCTCTATGCCTACCGTAATAGGACGCTTGCTGCGCGTGTAGGTCGCACAGTTTACGCTAAACACGGAGATAAACTTAAGAAGTTGTTAAAGCGTATTTAATATTAGATAACCAATCTTAAACGATTGTTTAGATTGCATAGGGCGAAGTCCTTAAGATGGTCTTGGAAAGAACTCAAGAGATAAAGATATAGGCTATAGAAACATTAAAACTGTTAGTTCAGTTGAGTGGGTTAAAGGAGCGCGGTCTGATTGCGCATATTAATGCTTACACAATACTTTCCGCCCGAGTCAGGGGCTGCCCAGGTTCGACTCAAGGAAGTTGCTAAGGGGCTGCAGCATAATGGACACGAGATCACGGTTGTCACTGCGTTTCCAAACCACCCGAGTGGTGTAATTCCACCACATTATCGTGGACGATGGCGAATGAAGGATGAGGTCGATGGAATTCCCGTTTGGCGGACCTGGATTTATCCTGTGCAGAGAGGCCGTTTCTGGAAGCGGTTGCTGAATTATTTTTCTTTTGTCTTTTCCTCTTTTTGGGGCTTAAGTAAGGCAGGCAAGCAAGATATTTTGTTTTTCGAGTCTCCGCCGCTTTTTCTTGGAATTACAGCCCTAGTTTATGGATGGTTTACGCATACAAGGATTATCATGAACATTTCGGATCTTTGGCCAGAATCAGCTGTGGCCTTAGGACTTGTTAACAGTCGCTGGATGATTGGGGCGGCTGAGTGGCTGGAGAAGTTACTTTACCGTAAAGCGTGGAAAATATCCTGTCAAACGGAAGGAATTCGCTCGTCCTTAATAGAACGTGGTGTGCCTAAAGAAAAAGTGACCTTTTTACCGAACGGTGTAAACCTTGAACTTTTTGCACCGCGGGAACGCGATCTTGAAATGGCCCAAAAGTTGGGTTATCAAGAAGAGGACTTCGTCCTGATATACGCTGGAACAATGGGTTATGCCCAAGGTCTTGAATCTGTGATTCAGACAGCGGAGCTACTTAAAGAAGAAAAAAATATCCGCTTTTTATTTGTCGGCGACGGCACGGAAAAGCCGATGCTGGAAACACTTGTTAAAGAAAAGGGATTAAACAATGTTAGCTTCGTCGATTTTCAACCGGTTCAAGAAATGCCAAGATATTTTTCTTTGTCCTCGGCAAGTATTGTTCCATTGAAGAAAAACAAGCTCTTTGAAGGGGCCAGGCCTTCAAAAATGTTTCCTGCGCTCGGTTCAGCGGTCCCCGTAATTTATTCTGGCGAAGGAGAGGCGGCCGAACTAGTTCTGTCATCGGGGGGCGGTGTCGTTGTTGAACCAGAGAACAGTGAAGACTTAGCGCGAGCTATTATTGCCCTTAAGGAGAATCCTAATCGCCGTGAGATGGGTAGTAAAGGGCGAGAATTTGTTCAAGGCAACTATGCCTGGTCAGAGATCATACAGCGTTGGCTTAGGGAGCTCGGCATTTGTATATCATCAAGCTGAATTTGGATAAGCTATCCATAGAAGAAAACGTTCATTCCGTGCGAAGAAAGGAGACTAATGATGAGTCAGAGATTTTCCGCATCTGTGGAGAGTAAAGAGTTCGAATATTCTCGGTGGCAATTAGCTCTGAAGCGATTACTTGACCTATTCGTTGTTGTAATTCTCCTTGCGATTTTATCCCCGCTCTGGCTTATTATTATTCTTTGGATTCGGTCGGATTCTTCCGGGCCGGCGATCTTCAAGCAGACAAGAATCGGACTTGGGGGTAAGCCCTATACCATTTATAAGTTTCGCACGATGGTTCAAAATGCCGAGGCTTTGATGAAGGAACGACTCGAAAAGGTAAAGGATCTAGAGAATTTTGTTTTTCAGGAAAAGGATGACCCGCGGATCACTCGAAGCGGTCGTTTTCTGAGAAAAACAAGCTTGGATGAGCTGCCTCAGCTTTTAAACATACTTATTGGGAATATGAGTTTGGTCGGCCCTCGTCCAGAGGTACCGGAACTTGTAAAGCTTTATACCCCCGAACAACAGCAGCGGCTTAATGTCCTTCCGGGGGTTACAGGTTTAGCCCAAGTTAATGGGCGAAGTGAGCTGACTCTAGGTGAGACAATGGCCTATGATTTAGACTATGTCCGTATTTGGAGTTTCTGGTTAGATCTCAAAATCCTTTGGAAAACTATTTTTGTGGTTTTTACAGGAAAAGGTGCATATTAGAGCGATATAATTTAAGGTTAAAAGCTCCCCTCGTTTTTTGTTTTAAAATGAGGGGGTTTTTATGTAAGTAGATGCGCTATCAAGAACCTTCCCAGCCTTGCTTAGCCTTGTAATCTTGTGTTTTGGGCAGGAACTATCCCTTTTTTGTCGAATAAGTCGAAAAGAATGTAACGGGATTATGGCTTATTTGCATATGAGGAAGGGGTAGAAATGATGAGAACGGTCCAATTCAGGAAGGTAATAGCGATACTGATTGTCGGACTCTTTTTTTTGCAGATAGTTCCGGTTAAATCGGCTTCTGCAGCAGTAATGGACCAAACGGCTTATTATACAGAGATCGGAAAGAAACTCGAGTTTTGGGCCAATAAATACAATATTCCACCGGTCCTCCTCAAAGCCATTGCTTGGATGGAGAGTGGGTGGAGACAATATGAAATCGATGCTACGACGGGATTGCCTAACTCAGATAAACCACTCATGGGGTATGACGGCATCGGCATCGGAATCATGCAAGTATCCTCCTATAACTCAGCAGATACAGCAACTGTCGATAAATTGAAAAATGATATTGACTATAATATTGAAATAGGCTGCCAAATTCTCAATCAAAAGTGGAGGGCTTTTCCGAAAATCGGCAATGGAGACCGTAATGTTTTAGAAAACTGGTATTTCGCAGTCTGGGGTTATAATAGTTGGGCTGCGAGAAACAACCCTAATAGCTTAAACGGTGAATCCACCTATCAAGATTCGATCTTTAGTCTTATGGGGCAGAAATATAACAGCGCGATTACCTTTGTTCCTGGAGCCACGAAGTTTCCGGAAACTCCGTTGCCTCCGGTCAACCCTCCCAGCCTCGCCAGCCGCTGGAGCACACCGACACCGACTCATTTGGGGGATTTAACGATTGATCCCAACCTCTTAATTTCCTCTGGTGGAGGATCTGGGGCAGAGGCTGCTAACGGGGATTACTGGTACAACTATGCTCGTTGGAGTTCTTATTACGCGTTAGGATTTTATGTGACAGCCTATAATAGCCCGACTGTTACTGATAAGGCGCTCGCTACAAGTAAAATTCTCAGCTCATATGCCAATCTTTTAGCTGAAGCAGATGCCTTGCTTCTTGAGGGGAAAGATTCCTCAGATGCTAATGCGGCTAAATACTATTGGACAGTTCTCCAAGGGCCTAGCTTAGATGCCGGAGTCACGAAACGTGCTGCGACTGGCCTTCAAAGTGCTTTGAGTAAACTATTAGCTGAAGCGGATAAATTATCTATTACAGGGACAGGATCCTCTCTCACGAGCGCTATTCAAGATTATTGTACGATTCTTCAAGGCCAGGGTTTGGATGCAGCTCTTGAGGCACAGACTAAAACAGGTCTGCTCGGTGCTTATAACAAACTTCTAGCTGAAGCAGATAAATTAGCGCTTGAAGGTACGGATTCCTCGAACTCCAATGCTTCAAACTATTATTTAACAGTTCAACAAGGGCCAATCTTGGATGCCGCCCTCACAGAACGGGCTAAAGCCGGCTACGAAAAAGTAATTAATTCTGAGCCAACTCCAACTCCGACACCCGAGCCCACCCCAACACCCACGCCGACTCCAACGCCCCAACCGGTAGTTTCGGATGTCATACGTTTATCAGGGATGCGAGCAGAAGACACAGCGATTAAAATTTCCCAAGAAGGATGGGCCGATAATTCCTCTCCGGTAGTACTCCTTGCACGGGCAGACCGCTTTCAGGATGCCTTAGCAGCCGCCCCATTCGCTAAGAAACTTAAGGCGCCCTTACTCTTGACATCACCATATCAGCTTGACACTGCCGTTTTGCAAGAAATAAAACGCCTAGGCTCCGGGAGTAAGGTCTATGTCATTGGGGGAGAAGGTGCGATCACAAAGAAAGTCACCAATGCACTCTCTGCAGCAACTCTATCGGTTGAGCGGGTTTTCGGAGACACGGCAGCAGATACTGCAGCTGAGATCGCTAGGAGAATTGGCCCCAGCACCCAGGTTTTCTTAGCTTCCAGTACCAGCTTCCCTGACGCCTTATCAGCGTCTGC
>JAUZPJ010000213.1 GCA_030706025.1 Bacillota bacterium
GTTCTTGGAGGACGCTTTGTCGACAAACACAGTACTGGAGGTGTAGGGGACAAAACGACCCTTCTTCTTGGGCCGATGGTTGCTGCTTGTGGTGTACCGGTAGCCAAAATGTCCGGGCGGGGATTGGGACATACTGGGGGAACGATTGATAAACTGAGCTCTGTACCGGGCTTCAAGGTAGAGCTCAGTCAGGAAGAGTTTCTTGCGCAGGTAAAGAAAATTGGTTTATCTGTTATCGCTCAGACGGGAAATCTTGTTCCTGCTGATAAAAAACTTTATGCAGGGAGGGATGTTACTGCATCGGTAAGCTCTATCCCCCTGATTGCTTCGTCAGTGATGAGTAAGAAAATTGCCGCTGGGGCCCAGGGTATTGTATTAGATGTTAAGTACGGCTCCGGAGCCTTTATGAAGAGCTTGGAGGATGCCCGGCTGCTGGCGAAGACGATGGTTGATATCGGCAATATGTTAGGTCGTCAGACGATTGCAGTATTGAGCAATATGAGTCAACCCCTTGGCCGAGCTGTCGGAAACAGTTTAGAGGTCCTTGAGGTTGCTGATGCGCTTCAAGGAAAAGGGCCAGAAGACCTTATGCAAGTCAGCCTAGAACTCGGGGCTTGGATGCTTGTTGCCGGGAGGGTTGCAGCAGATGTGGAGACAGGTAAAGAACGTTTGCGCCAAAGTTTGGAAAGCGGAGCAGCATGGAATAAATTTATTGCCTTTTTAACTGAGCAGGGTGGAGAGGCTCAGGCGGTTATCGAGCGCCGATTAGAGGTTTCGCCTTGGAATCAAGCAATTTTAGCGAACGATACTGGTTATGTGCAGCCGTATGATGCGCACAAAATAGGAATTCTGGCGATGACTCTCGGGGCTGGTCGGGCTACAAAAGAAAGTTCAATTGATCTAGGAGCTGGGGTTATCCTTGCAAAAAAAGCCGGCGAATGGGTTGAAAAAGGTGAGCCGCTCTTGCAGCTCTACGGTAGTAACAAAGATATGCTGGCTGAGGGTCTTCTTCTCGCTCAAAACCTAGTTTCTATCGGAAAGGAATCCCCTGAGTTCTCGAAGCTTATCGAGGAGGTCATTCAATAACCTTCTTATGGTTTGCACTTCGCCGCGATTCATAAAATTCTCCTAATTACGTATTCATTATAAGAGTGCAACTGGGAGGGGGAGTTTTTTGGATGGCACGCGAGAAGAAGATTTACCCTTTAGCCGAGGGTTTAACAACTGCCGACACTTATGCTGTCTTGGGAGATGCTTATAAATTTCAAAAACATAAACATGCTTGGAAAGCTTGGCGTACTTTAAAGGGGTTTGGCTGCACTGCCTATCCTGTGGCAGATGGAATACAGCGAATAGAGGGGAGTAAGGTTTACTCGAATATTGCTCAACTCAAAGATAAAGCGACGGTTATTGTACCCTGTTTACTTCCGGAAAACCTTAAGAGTTTGGTTTCAGAAGCAACTGAGGCAGGTGTTCAGAAGATTTGGTTTCAACAGCAAACATGGACCGAGGAATTGCAACAAGAATGTGAACGTGCTGGGATTGAAGTGATTCGCGGGTGCGTTCTCAAGCATAAAGATTATTCGCGTTTCAGCTTGTGTTATTTAAGTCCTTGCTATTGGCACGGGTTGAAAGATGCCAAAGTGCCTTTGAAACGTTACGGTAGATTTTAAAAGAGTCTTGACCTAGTCGCACCGGCCAAATTGCTTTTAGAAACTTCCTCTGCTTGTTGACGGCGGAGGAAGTTTCTTGAATTCATCGTTAAATCTGCGCCTTTCGGCGATACTAAACATGGAAACATCTGCAGCATTGCTATTCGCAAAAAGACGAATGATAAGGAGATCGATCATGTTCTGGAGATTATTCCAAGACCTAGCGCTTAATATTAGTCTGATCGTTACCTTAGCCTATCTAATGACTCGGACGAAGTTATTTAGGCGTATCCTATCAGGTAAAGCGGATACACAGGAAAAGCTTTACTTGGTTTTAATTTTTGGGTGTCTGGGGATTGCAGGAACTTATTCCGGGGTGGAAATTAAAGGCGCTTTGGCTAATTCTCGCGTAATAGGAGTGGCAGTCGGGGGACTGCTCGGAGGGCCCTTAGTGGGGATAGCGGCAGGTCTTTTGGCGGGGGGACATCGCGCACTTTTGGGAGGATTCACGGCACTTGCCTGTGGTATTGCCACGACCGTCGAGGGAGGAATTGCCGGATACGTAGGACAGAAATTTTCGGGAAACTTAACTTGGAAGCGTTCCTTGTTTATTGGTATGGGAATTGAAGTCGTACAAATGCTCATTATTCTATTGCTCGCTCGTCCTTATGCTGCTGCTTGGGATTTGGTTAAGGATATCGGTTTGCCTATGATTATCATGAATGGCATTGGGATTTCCATTTTCGTGACGGTAATACATGACTCACTGGAGGAAGAAGAACGAATTGGCGCGGTCCAAGCACAAAAGGCACTTTATATTGCTAATTTGACGTTACCCATTTTGCGCTTAGGGTTAACAAAAGAATCAGCATGTAGGGTGGCTCAAATTATTTTTGAACAAACGGATGTTGCGGCGGTGGCCATGACGGATCGGGAACAAATATTGGCTCATGTTGGAAGTGGTTCTGATCACCATGAAGCAGGTCATGTCATACAGACATTGGCTACTCATCAGGCCTTAGATTCAGGCGAATTAAAGCTTGCAGCAACTCAAACCGAAATTGGTTGTGCGGACCCTAACTGTCCTCTTTTTTCCGCTTTGGTTGTTCCGCTTCATTTTCAGCAATCGATTGTCGGAACCCTTAAGATTTATAGAGAGCAGGGACGGGGCATAAGCCCGGTGGATTGGGAATTTGGTGCCGGCTTGGGTATGCTTTTTTCCACCCAATTAGAATTAGCTGCTTTGGAAGCCAAGGCTCATTTGGTGAATAGGGCAGAACTAAAAGCACTTCAGGCTCAAGTGAATCCTCATTTTCTCTTCAATGCAATCAATACGGTGGTTTCATTTTGTCGCACAGATCCGGAAAAGGCGCGTCAACTTCTTTTGCAATTAGGGGATTTCTTTCGCAAGAACCTTAAGAGCGCAGAAAAGTTTGTGACGCTGCGCGAAGAGTGTGAACACATTCGTGCCTATTTGGCGATCGAACAGGCCCGCTTTTCCGAACGCCTTTGTGTCCGCGAAGAGATTACAGATGAGGCCTTAAATTGGAGATTACCAGGACTAACCCTGCAGCCCCTTGTTGAAAATGCCATAAAACATGGAATTTATCCAATGAACACACCTGGGGAGATCGTTATCACGGCGTTAATTGAAGAAGACATATTGGTGGTTCGGATTGGGGATAATGGTGTGGGGATTCCTGCTGAGACGTTAACTCGTATCCAGACCGGGGAGGAAGTATCAACTTCGGGATTGGGCATTGGTCTCCAAAATGTAGCACATCGTCTTCAGATTCTTTATGGTAACAAGGCTGAGTTTGTGATTGAAAGCAGAGAAGGGAAGGGTACAGAGGTTACCCTAAGGATTCCTCCTGCAGCGGCTTCAGACCGTTTAGGAATTCTGGAATGAGGGGGGAAAGTTCATGCGGGTCATGGTAGTCGATGATGAACGTCCTGCACGGGATGAATTGTGTTATTTATTGCGAGAGATTCCGGGCGTAGAGATTGTAGGCGAAGCTGGTACAGGTGAGGAAACGATTCGAAAATTCAGGGAGTGTAAGCCAGATGTTATTTTCCTAGACATTCAGATGCCTGATGCCCTAGGAGTGGATGTCGCTCGGGAATTAGAACTGCAAGGGTTCACGCCAGCCATTGTCTTCGCAACGGCTTACGACCAATATGCGATTGAAGCGTTTGACGTAAATGCCGTGGATTATCTCTTGAAACCTTTTCGTGAGGATCGTTTAAGAGAAACGGTACAACGCTTAAAGAAACGTTTAGAAAAGAATCTGGAAGGGGATCAAACGATCCAAACTCCTCAAAATTCAACAGATCAAGTCCAAACCCAGGAATTTCTGGCCAAATTAGAGCAAATATATACTTCGTTACAGGTTGCTGAGGGGCACGACGGGAAACTTAAAGTTGAAGAAAATGGAAAGATATTGCTTATTCCTTTTGGAGAAATCCTTTATGCTACAATTGAAGAGCGTTCCGTTCGTATCGTTACCCGAGAGCGGAGTTATCTAACGAATTACACCTTAACGGAGTTAGAACATCTTTTAAAGTCATCCTTTTTAAGGGTTCATAAAAGTTATTTAGCCCAATTAGATCAAATTCATGCGATTATCCCTTGGTTTAACAATACATATAACCTGATTATGAACGATAATAGTGAGATTCCTGTCAGCCGCACCTATGTTAAATTGTTTCGGGAACGCATGGGCTTATAGATGAAAACAATTGAAAAAGGTGAGTCTAAACTTACGCAGGATTTTTGGTGTATTGGACCGGAAATCCTGTGTTTTTTGTTTGATTTTACGCATTCCTTCTATACAGCGTTATACTTAAGCACAAGAAAGCCAAATGATTAGATCGATAAGAAAGGGGTTAAAAAAATGAATGCCTTAACTCTAATTATTGCTTCAGCACTTATTCTTATGCTTGGGTATCGTCTCTATGGTGCCTTCATCTCTGCTAAAGTACTTGCGCTTGATCCTAAGCATATTACCCCCGCAGTTAGCATGGAGGACGGACAGGATTATGTTCCGACCAACAAGTGGGTTGTCTTTGGGCATCATTTTGCTGCAATCGCCGGCGCAGGTCCATTAGTAGGACCGGTCTTGGCAGCACAGTTCGGTTATTTGCCGAGCGCGCTTTGGATTTTAATCGGGGCCGTGTTGGGAGGAGCAGTGCATGACGCCGTTGTCCTCTTTGCCTCTGTCCGACATGATGGTAAAAGCCTTTCTGACATTGCTAAAGACGAAGTTGGGCCAGTCACGGGATTCATTACAGGAATTGCCATCCTTTTCATCATTACAATCACGATGGCCGGTCTGGCTATGGTTATCGTTAATGCTCTTTATAAAAATTCCTGGGGCGTATTTACCATTGCTATGACAATCCCCATTGCAATTTTTATAGGCATATATATGCGTAAACTACGCCCTGGTAAGTTGGGCGAGGCTTCGGTTATTGGTGTTGGCTTGATTCTTCTTGCTGTAGCAATGGGACCGGTTATCAAGAATTCACCGTTAGCA
>JAUZPJ010000214.1 GCA_030706025.1 Bacillota bacterium
CTTAGTCTTGCTACATAATCGATCGTTTCATCACGAAATGGATCTAAAGTACCGGCAACAGGAGGAGAATTATTTATATCTTTTAGCATTTCAGTGCTTTATTTTACTTTCATAGTCCGCAGGTACGCCTTTGCTTCGTCGCTGATCCGGTAGCTCTCAATCGCTTTCTGGATAGCTTTGTTGTGCGTCCATTTCGCTAAACGCTGTTCCCGAATATAGGACAAAGCCCCTTCGTACTGCTTGGCCAAGGCTGTTGCGAAATACCAGGCAATCATCATGTTGACATAGTATTCCTCCGACCGAATACCCGCCACAAGCTCAGGGATCTCCGGCCGGAAAGCGTCATCAAGATAGAAACCCATCAGCATTCTGATCCCGAAGCGTACCGTATAAGTCTGGCCAGATATCAGCCAGACCTTAATTTTTTCGTAGAGTTCGGGCAGATGCTTTTTAAATATCTTCGGTGAAATCAGGTCACAGGTTGCCCAGTTGTCTACGTACGGCAGAAACTCGTCAACAGCGGCAACGGCGGCATCATAATCCCTGAGCGTTTCAATCAGTAAGCCGTGCAGGTTATTTTCTTCATAATACCCGTGGGGCAGGATTTTAAGAAACTCTAAAGCCTCCGCCCTTTTGGAAAACTCCCGGGCGAGCTTGCGCAGCTCCGGCGTGCGGACGCCGATCACAGTTTCCGGGTTCACCGTCGGTATGAGTTTGCACGCAAACTCTTTGTATTTCAGATCCTGCAGCTCAAAAAGCCGGCGCCGGATCTCTTCTTCTAGAGCGCTCAGTAATGATCCCATTTTCAATAGTCACCTCCATCCTCCTCATATTCTATCACTACGTCGTGCCCTTTTTCTAATTGGTGTCTTGCCTTGCGGTTTTCCACCGTATCAAAAATAATCGAGAAATCATAATCCTCAGGGTAAAGTTCACTGGCAGGAATAAAAAGCTTAAGCCGCTTGTGATTGATCAGCTGTTTCTTATCTTTTATCTGCACCCCCAACTCCCCTATATCATTGGTCCGCTTATAAATAATGCCCAGAACTTTTTGGGGGTAAACCGTTACACTGTCGCCTATATTAAAGCTTTCGCTCCGGGAGGGGGCTTTTCCCTTCGGAATTTCTTTTTGAATTTTGCTCTTGCAAACAGTATCTATCGTAGGGTTATCCTCATCAAACTGAATAGTGGGTCTATCTCTGAACCCAGAGGATCTACCGCCATAGGCTTCCATTTGGGCTCGCTTCAGCATATGCCCCGGAAATCCTAATCTTTGGGCAATGTATAAGGCACAGCTTTCTCCAGCCTCGCCAATTTGCAGCTTGTATAATGGCTGTAAGTTTTCTCGATCAAACTCCATTCGGGCATTTGTAAGTCCTTTAGTGTTCTTGGCAAAATCTTTTATTTCCGGGTAATGGGTGGTCGCAACAAAAAGGCAGCCTCTCTTATTTAATTCATCTAAAATTGCAATAGCCAATCCCATTCCCTCAGCGGGGTCTGTACCGGAGCCTAACTCATCCAGTAAAACCAGACTGTCCCTCGATATGCCCTTGAGAATAGCGACAATCGTTTGGATATGAGAGGAAAAAGTGGATAGATTTTCAGAAATACTTTGCCCATCCCCGATATCGCAAAAAATGCTATCGTGCATTGAAAATATACTGTCCTGGGACACAGGAACATGAAGTCCACTTTGGGCCATCAGTGACAATAAGCCAATCGTTTTTAAGGCAACGGTTTTTCCGCCTGTATTTGGCCCTGTAATCACAACACCGTTAATAGCGTCTTCACCCAGATCCCCTCTGATTTCAAAATCAAGAGGAACACAGAGGTCTGGCTTCAATAAAGGGTGTCTTCCCTGCTTGATGATGATTTTTCGTTCCGTTGTCATGGATACAGGAATTGCTTTCATCTCGATAGAGAGCTTGGCCTTGGCAAATATAAAGTCCAAGGTTTCCATGCAGTCCTTATTGACTCTCAACTCATTAATATGCTCCTCAACAAGGACGGTAAGGGTATATAATACTCTTCTGATCTCGTTATCTTCATCAATTTGTAAAATCGCCAGTTCCTCCTGGAGCTTTCTAACGGCTGTAGGCTCAATAAAACAGGTGCTGCCTGTGCTTGAAGTATCAATGACTGTTCCGCTTAACTGATTTTTATAGCCTTTTTTAACCGGCAAGACAAACCGACCATTACGGATAGTGACATATCCATCTGTGAACCATTCCTTTTTACTGCGCAGGATATCCTCAAGCTTTAATTTAACGGCAATTTTTGTGTTCTCTATTTTTCTGCGTATATCGCGAAGGATAGGCGAAGCACCATCGTCAACCGCTTCATTTCTGATACAGCGCTCAATTTCCTCAAAAAGCATATCCAGCGAACTGAAAGAATGACCATAAAACGCTATGTCCGCATTGAAAGCTTCCGCTTTTTTAAGATATTTCTTCATTCTTTGGCATGAAGAAATAAAACCACAGATACTTGTGAGCTGTTCAGGGGTCAGCATAGAACCTTTCACTGTTAGATCTAAAATTTTGTCAAGCTCTTTCATTGAGGCCAAGGGCGGCGTGCCTATTCCCTCTAAAATCCTGCGCGCCTCTGTTGTTTCCTGCATTTTGGCTTTGCACTCTCGCTCACTTAAAAACGGCTTTAGGGAGAGCAATTTTTCCCTTGCCTTTTGAGAAAGTGCGTGTTGAGCTAAAGTTTCAAGTATAATATTAAATTCCAGTGTATTGTTGGCGTTCATCTAAAATCCTCCTTATTAACAATGAAAAATGCCCACAAGAGAGGTTACCTGATTTTTAGGATCATCAAATTCCCAAAAATTCGCAGAATACTCCTGTGGGCAATGATTTTAACCATCGTCTAAAATCACATAACTATCTTGAGAAAAACAAATAGAGTGCAACAGGACATGCCTGCTACACTCTACAAAACTAGAACGAACATAATCGCCATAGTTTCAATGTCAGCTTTGTTGAACTTATCAACAAAGGTTGACACCGCTATAACTCAAATGGTTATTGTAGGAAGTAATCTGTAAGGCGTTATCCAAAAGCGCAAAGGTTGCGCTTTCAGAAAGGTACACTTAAAAAAGCAGGTTTAACACCCACGTTTTATAAGGTAACCTCTCTCAACTGTTTAGTTGAAAATCACCATTACAGACACATTTAACACAAAAACCATCCTCTCGTTTTTAGGTATAACCTAGTTTATTACATTTCTATGACAAATGTCAATTATATCAGAATATACTTGTATTAAACCCATTTCTTACTATGCAATCAACGTCCCAGGGCATTAACAGCAGAAATTTAAACTTTAACCGTCTTCTTTATCACAAACCCCGGCAGCGGCTCCTTCATCTTCCAGACAATACTAATCGGCGCCGAACCATAATGGCTTTGAACATCGGCAAATCCAAGACAGGTAAAGGGAGAGGCAAAAGCTCCCTCCTTCTTATATTCCCTCACAAAAAACAACACGTTCCCACCATTGGTTAATTGGTTGATATACCTCTGCCCAGTTATCGATTCCACCGTCGTTCGACTTTGGGACTGCCAATGAAATAGCTCCTCATTAATGGAATAATCTTTGTACATCGTTGAAGGAGAATAATCCTTTTCGGACTTGTTCAAAGTTACGAAGAATACATCCAGCTTCTTCTCGGCAAAGTAAAGTGCACCTTCTCGGAAATGACTTCTTTTTTCTTCTGTATGTTTTCCCAAGGCTACAAGAATCTGATCAAAGGTATAGGAGCAATATAAGTCCAGTGGAAATTCTTTCTCCAATCCGACCAAAGGTTTATCCAAGAAATCAATGTTCTCAAACTGATAATCGAGCAAATCCATCAGTTCTTGGTAATGCCAAGGATCATTAATGGCCCAATAAATCGCCTCTTCTAATGAAGCAAACCGATCTCCTAGATCACTAAGCCCCTTGCCCCAAAGAGTATAATGAACCATGGTTAGCATTGTCCGTTCCACCCTGGTCAAAGAAAGCAAAATAGAACCTTTGCTAGATATAATCTGTGGAAGGACCTTTTTCATAAATCGAATCCAGCGTCTGGAATTCACTAAAGACAATCTTCCTAGAGCGGAGGCGACCAATCTTTCCCTCTCGTCATCGACCTGATAGCTCTTGAGTAAACCAGCCTGAGCCGCCAGTCCGACAACCGTTACCTTCTTACTGTAGACATCTTGGGGTGTCACATGATAACCCTCGAAAAACTCCCTGACCTTCAGTTCCTGTTTGGTCTCGATAAGATCATATAGCTTGCTGATTAAATTGCGCTTCGTATTAATCGTATTTCGGATGTTCTCTAGAATGTAGTCTTGGGCTTGCTTTTCCAATTGGATTGAGCAGCCTCTTGGTACATTGGCAAAACCCGTCTTAATTTCCTGCTCAATTGTTTTTCGAGTCCTTGATAACAACGCTTTAAAACGGTCTTCAAAGGAATACTTCTGATGCGCTTGTCCCACAAAATCCAATACCGTCAGTGCTTCTTTCCCCTCACAGAGTCTTAGCCCCCTACCTAACTGCTGCAAAAAGACGGTCAAGCTTTCCGTCGGCCTTAGAAAAAGAACCGTATTCACTTCAGGAATATCGATTCCTTCATTATATATATCCACCACAAAAACAAAGGTAATTTCCCTCGTTACCAGGCGCCGCTTTACGCTATCTCTCACGTCGTTCT
Organism: Bacillota bacterium; assembly: GCA_030706025.1. Classification (GTDB taxonomy): domain Bacteria; phylum Bacillota; class Desulfitobacteriia; order Desulfitobacteriales; family Desulfitobacteriaceae; genus Desulfosporosinus. The sequence continues at coordinate 4,703 of JAUZPJ010000214.1, forward strand.
CCGATTCAGCAATCAGAAATTCCGAAGGAATACCCGCTTTGTTAAAAACCCGAGCCATAAATTCAGCATGCTTTTTACTTAAACAAAAGCCTATTCCGATAATCTCGGAATGATCCAGACCATATCGCTCCATGGCGTTAATAATATAACCGACTCGTTTTTCAGCAATCGCTTTTTCGAACACATAAAGGTTTTCTAGCTCCCGCTCATCGTAATTTCCAGCAACCCATTGAACCTGACGAAGGTCAACATTATCTGTCACACCAAAATAATGAAAAGGGCTGAGTAATTTCCGTTCAATGGCTTCCCATAGCCGGATTTCGGCAGCAACTCTGCCCCCGAAATAGGTATAGATACTTCGTCCGTCCGCCCTCTCAGGCGTTGCCGTCAGTCCGAGTAACACTTTCGGCTTATAATACTCTAAAAGTTCTTGGTAGGATGGGGCTGCGGCATGATGGAATTCATCAATCACAATATAATCATA
>JAUZPJ010000215.1 GCA_030706025.1 Bacillota bacterium
GACCACCAGAGTCTGTACTGGTGTCGGAGCAGAAGCCAAAACTTCACAAATTCGTTTGACCTCACCCAAAACTCCATAGGCCCCACCCATGACTAGAAACGTTGGAAGACCTGAAACCAATCCAAACTTATTTAAAAGTGCTTGTTTGTCGAGTTTCGTGCTGAACTTAGGGTGAACGGGAATCCCTGTTACTTTAATACGACTTGGATTAACTCCACGGGACACTAGGCCTTTTAAAACCTCTTGACAACCAACCAGATAAAGATCGACACCTTGATGAATCCACTGATTGTGAACGGCATAATCAGTGACAACGGTTGCTAGTGGAACATTAATAATTTGTTTTAATTTCAACTGTGCCAATACCCCAGCAATGACTGGGTACGTACAAATAATAACATCAGGGCGATAGGATAGGATGAATTTGACGAATTCCCGTTTGCCTAAACCGTTAAGAAAACGTTGTAGTAGAGAATCAGCTTCAATTCTAGAGGTTCTATAATAAAACTCACCCCATAATTTGGGGGTATGTTTGATCATTTCGAGATAGGTATTTTTGATAAGAGAATCAAGTGGTTTCCCTAGAAACTCACTGAAGTCTACATGAGCAATTTGGGCATCGGTCTCTTTTGCATATAGAGCTTCAATAATTGCTTCTGCTGCCTTGACATGACCTGCCCCATAGTTAGCAGACAAAACTAGCACACGTAGTTTACTCACATTTTACCCCCCTTACCTCGTTGCCTTCAATTGACCACCATAATTAAAAATGCGTAGAGCTACATTCGTCAGCGGCCGAAACATCCCATTAATTGACCACATTATCTTGGCACTAAACAGGCCGACAAACGCTCCTGCAATAACATCCGTAGGCCAGTGAACACCGACATAAACTCTTGCAACAGCTACTAAAACCGCTAAGGATGTAAAACTCCTAATAACCCACAAGTTTGCTTTTCGCCATGAACCTGCCGCAAAGCCGAAACTTCCCGCAACGTGGTCGCTCGGAAAAGATGCATCAACTGCGTGTGGAATAAGCTGTGTAAACGTACCCTTACTCAAAAATACAAACGGGCGCGGCCGAAGCCATAGATGACCTATGATTACATTTAGACAGAGGGACAAAACCCCGGAAAGTCCCATAATAATTAGAGCGTGTCTTCGGTCCGATTCCGGTTTTGGCAGTGTAAACCAGGCGATAAGAAACAACACAGCATACAGCTCTAACGCATATTGAGCAACGAAACTCATCAATCCATCAACGATTGGCATATGACCCGCCCACTGATTAAGAACGTGAAAACCATTGAGATCAAAAGCGTTCATGACATCTCCTCCCTTCTTTTTAGACTAACGAACTACGGTTTTGTTTGCCGTGGGTAACTATACATTAGGAATCTTTAAATTGCCTTTGAAAGACCCTTAAAAATTTGTTAAAATCCCATTTATATCTAATTGGTTTAACATACTCCAGGTAAGGTTAGCGTAAAAACTGTCCCTTTTCCTAGTTGACTATTCACCGAAATTGTCCCGCCGTGGCTTTGAACAATCGATTGGGCAATGGCTAGCCCTAGTCCGCTGCCTCCCGTCTGTTTTGACCTCGCCTTATCTTGCCGGTAGAACCGCTCAAAAATGTGCTCTAAATGTTCTGGGTCAATACCGTCACCAGTATCCATAACCATGATTTGACCCCCGTTTCCCCACCTTTGCACTTTGATACTAATAGTGCCACCCTTAGGCGTATGTTTGAGCGAATTGTCCAATAAAATGAGAATTAGCTGTTTCAATCGATTCTTGTCTCCAAGAACATGGACGGTTTCTAACACGGATACGTTTAAAGCAAGGCCATATTGTTCAGTCATCGGCCGAAATGGTCCAACTGTATCCTCTATAACGTCGGCAAGAGACAGCTCTTTTACATCAAGCAGCAACTCATTAGAGTCTGCCCTAGCTAAGAAAAGAAGGTCATTCACAAGTTTGGTTAGTCGTTCAGTCTCGAGCCCGATATAGTCCAGCCATTTCATTTGATCCAATACGGTTTCATCAGAATTTGCTTTAACTAACTCTAGATTCGTTTGAATGACTGCTAAAGGAGTTCGCAACTCATGAGACGCATCAGCCACAAAATCCTTTTGTTTTTGCCAAGACTCCTTAATAGGTTGTAAGGCCCGTACAGCCAGAAATCGCCCGCTGAAATAAGCCAAGACCAAGTAGAGAAGACCAATCATACTTAACGTGATTAGTAACAACCAAAGAGTATCCTCATCACGGTCCAAACCAACAAAAGCCATTAACTCGCCACTGTTGTTAGGGTTATCTACCTTTAGATAGGCGTAAGATGCGTCATCAAATTCGACTTGTCCCCTAGAAGAATGGCGCGATTTTACCGAATTAAGCAGCGACGACAGTTGTTCCTCTGTAACCGGAATATCCGGTGAGCGTTCTAGGATATTACCGGCCGTATCAAGCTTTACGTAAAAATAGCGTGCTACATGTCGATCATGGCGAAGGTTCTGATTAAGAACCGGAGAACCTGCCTGGGATGAGATAATCTGAAGAAGTTGTTGAGATTGATTAAAGATTACCGTTCTCATCACAAAGTAAGTTCCGCACACCATGATGAGGCACAGTAGGGCCATTACCACCAGATTGATCTTGGTTAGTTTCTTTCGTAATTGGCCAAAAATAGTCTGATCCGCTTTCAGTCGGTCTTTTTTAAGCAATAGCCTAATCCCCTTATTGTGTCAATTCTTATGTATTGCGAACCAAGTTTTTTTCGCAAGTAGTGAACATATATCTCTACATTACCGACTTCGACATCTGAATCCAGGCCCCAAACACGATCCAATATTTGTTCCTTTGTAATGACCTGACCCATATTTCTTATTAACAATTCCAATAGTTGAGATTCTTTAAGGGTGAGCTTAATGAGGACACCATCAATATCGACCTCACATAATTTCGGATCAAGGCAAAGTTCCCCCACCTGTAACTTTTCGACTTCAACCAATTGCCCAGGACGCCTCGCCAATGCCCTTACCCTTGCCAAGAGTTCCTCGGTAGCAAACGGTTTAACCAAATAGTCATCCGCCCCGGCATCCAATCCTTCAACCCGGTCGGCAATACTATCCTTGGCGGTTAACATGAGGACCGGAGTTGTCATTCCCTGTTCACGAAGTTCTCTTAAGAGTATTACCCCTTCTTTGCCCGGTAACATCCGGTCTAGAATAATTAGATCATAAGATCCTGATTCAGCTAAGCTTTGCCCAATATCCCCATCGTGAGCCATATCAACACCGTAATTCTGTTTTTTTAGGATATAGGCTAGAGCCTCAGCTAATCGTTCTTCATCTTCAATTAATAACAAACGCACTGCTAGCACCTCTTCACTATTATAAAACCATTCTCTTTAAATTGGCTTTGAAAGTATCGCAGACCCTTCTTCCTAGTATTTAACATCCTTCCTGCAATTAATAGCACTCCATTTAAATCTTCCATATAAACTATATTAAGACCTTCCATAAAAACAAAGACCTTTTTCAAGATCAAAAAGAGTCACGATTTAATTTAAATTAAGTCGCGACTCTTCTTTCAGTGATAAATTATAGAATTATATATAGGTCAACTGAGCTTGTCTACCTGACGATGAAAAAAGAAGGTACATTACGTTCACCATAAGAGCTTGAGGGATGATTAACAACTTCGTTATTATAATAGAGAACACTTGAGGCGCCGCCGTCGAGATTTGCAACGTTATAAGCACCGTGTTGAAGCATAATGTCTTGGACGTTTTTTAAGGTCGCTCCAATCGAACCAATCTGACGACCGTCAATCACAAGCATCAAAATCTTTCCATCACGGGTTTGCCCAATCGCTGTCCGTGGGGCAAGACCCCATCCTCCATCACCCTGGGTAATAGCCGGTTTGCCATTAACGACAAGGAAAGGACTAAACGAAACGGCATCGCGGATGTTCTTCTTCTTAATTTGGTCCAGAGTATAATTACCAAGAACAAGAACATTATCACGGTTAAATCCAATAATATTATACGTCTTGAGCGGATCTTTGTATAAGATTTTACCGTTGGAAATGAGAATCCCCAAAGGCCGTCCACCGTTACCATTTCCCTCTGGATCGTTAAATTCCCCTCCATTGATGACAGCAAGAGCCCCCGTCGTTTGAGCAATTTCTTGAGTTCGTTCTCCTTTTTGCCCAAGATACTGAGTTGCTGCAACTTGGACACGAGCAGGATCATCAATTTCCAGCAAGTAGCCTTTAAATCCGCTTTGACTGATATCAATTAGTTGAATTCCATTGTCATGGCCTATCTTACTCGTTTGAATTGCAGCAATATCACTATTTCCTAGTTCTGCCGCTTTGTTGCTGTCCATTATCGTTTGAATTTCGGCCTTACTAAAGAACCACGTTGCAAGGTATTGGTGGCTCATGGTCGTCATCGCGCTCGTTACCCATAGACTACGAAGCGATTCAAACGACTGGAAGGGTGCAAAACGAAGTCCGGCAATACATAAGGAAACGAAAATTAAAATAGTCACAAATACTTTAGAAAAATGCTCTAAACGCCTTTTACTTCGACTATAATAATGAACGCCTGCCACTCTTCTAGAGGACTGAGGTTGCATCGTTGGATGTGTTGAACGCGAAACATCTGTGCTGCTCATATAGCCCATCTCCCTCCAGAAAAATAATTCATTCACCAAATATCCTTATTTTAATACAATAACCCTTAAATCTCAACACTGATAAATTTTAGGGGTTAAGGGAAGCTCTAATGAAACCATTTGCCAATACAGTGGCCTTTCATACCAAGCAGAAACAACTTTGCGCAAAACTCTTGACGGTACCAAAAGAAATCCAGGAATCTTAGTCATTCCTGGATTTCTTTTATTAATACGTTTGATTTATTTATGAATGACCTCTACTTATTTCTGAATAGTCCTTCTCAAAGTTTTGACAGGCTTCATGAACAATGTGCTCGATACTTTACAAGTTCATAACAGCCGAGTTCCTTCTCGTCCTTAAGATCCAAAGGGAAATACTAATTTTTATTATAACTAGATAGATCGACCGATTGCCATCAATTTTAGTTCGCTCTCTATAAAAGTACCTTGAGATACTTTTTTATTTTTATTAAAAACAATTTCTGGTTTAAGTACGCCAGCCC
>JAUZPJ010000216.1 GCA_030706025.1 Bacillota bacterium
GCGCTTTATTATTTTGATTATTTTCCTTTTTGGGCAGGATTTTTTGATAGTCTCGGTATCGAGGTCGTAACATCTCCGCCCACAAATCGTCAAATTTTAGAACAGGGTTTAAAGAAAGCCAGTGACGAAACGTGTTTGCCGCTTAAGCTTTTGGCCGGACATATCCAGGCGTTAAAGGATGTTGATGGAATTTTTTTGCCTCGAATGGTGAGTGTCGAGGAAAATACGTATAATTGCCCTAAAATTTTAGGAATTCCAGAGAGTGTACTTCCTGCAGTTCCCCCGGAAATTCCGGTCTTAAGTGTGGTGTTAAATTGGCGAAATGGTCAACGTCAAGTCTTAAAAGACCTGCAGGCTTTTGGTCTTCAACTTGGTAAGAACAAGACGGAAATTCGAAAAGCGTTTACGGTGGGTCAAACATGGCAAAAACGTTATCAAGCTTCAAGGGGCATCGAATGGGATTTTGAGAAGAACCTGCGTGAAATTGTGAATGCTGCGAATCCATTAACAGCTCAAAAATATTCGGATCCCCCAAGGACTGTTATAGATCAGGATACGGATCGCTTGAGGATTTCGTTAGTTGGACATTCCTACCTAACGTTGGAACCCTATGCAAATCTAAACATTCTTAGGCGGTTGCGTGAAAAAGCTGATGTGGAATTAACTGAGAATGTTAATCAAACAGAAGTTGACACTCACTTAAGGGATTTGCGTAAAAAGCTGTTTTGGAGTCATTCGAAGCAAATCTACGGTTCGGGGAATAAGTTTGTCACAGACCCACAAATTGATGGTGTTATTTATCTTTCTTGTTTTGGATGTGGGACAGATTCAATGGTTCAAGAAATGTTGGCCCGTCTGGCACGGCAGCATCATAAACCCTATATGGTGGTTACCTTAGACGAACATAGTGGTGAGGCAGGGTTGGTAACGCGCCTGGAAGCCTTTTTAGATATGGTTGAAAGGAGGAAGGCACATGAAGGTGACATTTCCCCATATGGGGGACGCTTGGATTGTGATTCAAACGCTCTTTGAATCTCTAAATGTTGAAGTTGTAGTACCACCAACGAACAGCAAGCGAACCTTAACGTTAGGCACAAAATTATCACCAGAATCCGCCTGCCTTCCTTTGAAATTAAATTTGGGAAACTATGTTGAGGCAGCAGATCACGGAGCAGATACGATTGTTATTACCGGGGGAATTGGCCCCTGTCGCTTTGGTCTCTATGGCGAGGTAGAACGACAGATCCTTGGGGAAGCGGGATATGATTATGACGTTGTTATACTAGAGCCGCCTGATGGAAGTATCCTTGGGCTGCTCAAACGCATTCGTTATTTAGCAGGTGAAAAAAATTCCTGGACACAAATTGCCAAGGCCTTGCGTTTTGCGTATCGAAAAAGTGTCGCCTTGGACCGAGTCGAGGATTTGATTCATGCTGCAAGACCGAGGCTCCCTCAACCTATGGAAACTGAAAAACTGTATGAAGATGCTAAAAAACGGCTTTCCCAGACCATGACGGATCAAGGGCTGCAGGAGACTGTGAGCTGGGTTCAAAAAAGCATTTGTGAACGGCAAAAAGAGATTCCTTGTTCAACGGATCAGAAGACAAATCCACTCCGAATAGGGATTATTGGAGAGATCTACACAATCCTTGATCCCTATACGTCCGGCGATGTCGAACGATATCTCGGTCGTTTGGGAGTGGAAGTGGATCGTTCCATCTATATTTCGGGCTGGACTGGAAATCATGTCTTTCAAGGTCTTGCCCCAGGTTACCGTTCGATTAAATCTTACCCTCGCCATGCCAAACCATTCTTGCCTCATTTTGTTGGAGGTCATGGACAAGAAACGGTAGGAGCCGCCGTAAAATTTGCCCAAGAAGGTTTTGATGGGATCATACAGCTTTTTCCGTTAACTTGCATGCCCGAGATTGTAGCAGCAAGTATTTTGCCGAAGGTTCAAGAAGCTTATAAGATTCCGATCATGACACTGATTATTGATGAACATAGTGGTCAGGCAGGGGTCCAAACACGTTTAGAGGCGTTTGTGGATTTGTTAGAAAGGTCAAACCTTCAAACGATTCAAAGCGGAATCGGACAAACAAGAGGGGATGTGCTGAGTGTTGGGGAACGATAAATATTTTCTAGGCGTTGACGTTGGATCGGTCAGTACTAATATTGTTTTGTTAGGGTCAGATAATAAGGTAAAAGAAGCATTATACCTAAGAACTCAAGGACGGCCCATGCAAACAATTCAAGAAGGAATTAGACAATTAAGAACTAAAGTGGGTAACTCTGTAAAAATTATAGGAGTCGGAACCACGGGAAGCGCGCGTCAGCTTGCAGCCACCTTATTAGGTGCCGATGTTGTGAAAAACGAAATTACGGCCCATGCTGTGGCAGCATCGAGAGTGAATCCCAAGGTACAAACGATTCTCGAAATCGGGGGTCAAGACTCGAAAATCATTATTCTTCGGGATGGCGTTGTTTCGGACTTTGCGATGAATACGGTTTGTGCGGCCGGAACGGGGTCGTTTCTTGACCAACAGGCTGCGCGGCTGGGTATTCCTATTGAGGAATTTGGGCCTCTAGCACTTCAAGCAAAACATCCGGTACAGATTGCTGGGCGTTGTTCAGTTTTTGCAGAATCGGATATGATCCATAAACAACAGTTAGGGCATTCGCTTTCGGATATTTTAGCAGGACTATGTCAGGCGATGGTGCGGAATTACCTTAATAACGTCGGGAAAAACAAAGACATCCGCGGTCCGATCTTTTTCCAAGGGGGTGTGGCCGCCAATCCAGGAATATGTAAAGCGTTCGAAGAGGAATTGGGACAACCTGTCATTGTACCAGAAAATTACGGCGTTATGGGTGCTTTAGGGGCTGCCTACTTGGCCCAAGAAAAAGTAGGAATGCGATCCGAGACTTTAACTCGATTCCGTGGCCTACATTTGGCTGAAACTCAATTTCAAGCCAATAGCTTCGAATGTTCGGGGTGTGCCAATCGCTGTGAAATAGTCGAAATCAAACAAGACGGCATAAATTTGGCTAGGTGGGGAGACCGATGTGGTAAGTGGTCGGCTGCCGTTGGTACGAGTAACGGCGGCATCGGACATAAGGAGGAACAAAGGGGAGCTTAACGAATCGACGATTGACGAGAGTATATAAGTGTAGAAAAGAACCCACTTAAAGGCGGGTTCTTTTCTGATGATAGGACCATTCAATGTTGAACTAGGATAAATAAAACGATATGGTTTAATATAATAATAGGGGCGGTCTAAACTTGAGTGATTTGCTTAAAATTTATAGTATAAAGGTTCAAGTAGCAAGGGTAATGCCTTGAATAATGTTTGAACTTATCTGGCCTTAAGGAGGGAAAATAAGTGGGGAAGGAACATTATCTGGGCATTGACGTAGGCGGAAGTACGATCGTTTACGGAGTTATCACTGCGGAGGGCCTCTTAATTAAGGAGAAGAGTTCGTCGACCAACCCGGAGCGAGGGGCTTCTGTAATATTAAACGAGATTTTAAGGACATGCGAAGCGTTAATTGAAGAAGATTCTTCGATTGTTGGCGTAGGGATGGGACTGCCCGGCACTGTAGATCCGCAACGCGGAATTGCACGAGATTGTCCTAATCTCCATTGGCTTAATATTGATGTCCTTGCCCCTTTTCGAACAGGTTTGAGGGTTCCAGTTTATTTGGAAAATGATGTTCGTTGTATGGCTTTAGCTGAACACACCTTTGGTGCGGCGCGTGGCACCGAGAATGCGATTTGCATTGCTTTAGGGACCGGTATCGGTTCAGGTATCTTTGTGCGCGGAGACTTGTTAAGAGGAACAAGCGGTGCAGCTGGTGAGGTCGGTCACATGACCCTTATTCCCGGGGGAGGGGAACAATGTTCGTGTCGTAATTCTGGGTGTTGGGAAACCCTTGCCTCTGCTTCAGCAATTATTAGAAATGCACGCTTAGGGATGGAACGCGCAGGTAGAATGGGTATTCCAACGTTACTAAAGGATCCGCTTGATGGGAAAAAAGTGACCCATGCTGCACTTAAGGGAGATTCTATTGCTTTAGCTGTGTTCGAAGAGGCTGGAAAGTATCTGGGAATTGGGCTTGCTAACCTTGTGAATCTATTTAATCCGGAATGTATCGTTATTGGCGGAGGGATGTCATTGGCTGGGGACTTGTTGTTCTCCCCCGCCAAAAATGAGATGTTAAAACGAGGAATGCCTAATCCTTTACAAGACGTGCGTATAGTCTCAGCAGAGCTGGGATGTTCAGCGGGCGTTATTGGAGCGGCACTACTTTGTTTGTTAGGCACTATAAAATGATCGACGATGCAAATTTCTCGAAACGTTTTTGACCGAAGTCCAAAAAATCGTCGTTTTTAGTGCTGGGTCTGTAGTGAATAACGACAGGACTGTCATACGATATAAAGAAGACATTATGTGGAGAGGGAAGAGGATTCAGGTTACGTGAGGCTGTGTGGTAACAGAGGCAGACGAAATAACTTAATGGGAGGAAAAGAAAATGAGACTGCACGGTACTCAGATAATCAATGAACAGGGTCATTTGGAAATTGGTGGATGTGACACTGTCGAATTGGCTAAGCAATTTGGAACACCGCTCTATATTATGGATGAGGCCCATATGCGAACGATTTGCCGACAGTACCATCGTTCGTTTGTGGAAGGTCTGAAAAATACGGAGGTTATTTATGCCTCAAAAGCTTTTTCGACACTAGCCATGTGCCGGATTATCGATGAAGAAGGACTTGGTTTAGATGTCGTATCAGGGGGAGAACTATACACTGCACTGCAGGCCAATTTTCCCGTTGCCCGCATTTATTTTCATGGCAATAATAAGTCTCGTGAAGAACTGATTATGGCGATTAAAGCGGGTGTTGGACGAATAGTCGTCGATAATTTTTATGAAATGAGTATCGTTAATGAACTCGCTCGAGAAATAATGAATCAATCAGTAGAGGTTCTTCTTCGGTTGACACCAGGAGTTGAAGCGCATACTCATGAGTACATTCAAACTGGTCAGATCGATTCTAAATTTGGTTTCACCATCACTGACGGTACAGCGGATAAGGCCATTGATTTAGCGTTATCGTATTCTAACCTGGTTCTCAAAGGGATTCATGCCC
>JAUZPJ010000217.1 GCA_030706025.1 Bacillota bacterium
ACGTTGCAACGGTTATATTATAGTTTTTCGAATTATCATGGGCAAATTTCTCAATATACTGGTCCGCTGTTTGTGCCTCCTTGGTATAGACCATATGGATATTATCATAGTCGATGACTTCCTCAAAATGCCCCTGAACACGGTAGGCATCAAACACAAGGATAATCTGACATCTTCGAATCCCCTGATAATTACTTAAAGTATCCAGCAATTTCATCCTGGCGCCATCCATAGTGTCATCTGCAAGCTCCTTCAGTTCAGGCCAGGCATGGATAATATTATAGCCGTCAACAAGGAGATACTCTTCTTGAGTTTCCTTCTGTCTGCTCACAGAGGTTGCCGGTTCATAATAACTTTCGAGGGCTGTTTTGCGTCGTTTCCAGGCAGACTTCTTCCCTTGGTTCGCATAGAAGGTGTTATTAATAATTTGGTCAATCTCCTCTAAACTGATCCACTTCTCTTCTGTGTATGGGGCCTGGTTTAGGGCTGTTTCTCCAGCTAATTCGTCTTTTTTCTGAAGATAGCTTTCAACATGCATATAGTCCTTTACTTCATACCAATTCACCCAAAAGCCGGCACCATGGGCACAAAAGACAGAACCTGTCGGATTTGCTAGATCTCTTTCCGAATCATAGCCGATCCTTTCTATGACCTCTGACCCATTATGGCATGGTTCGTACCCTTTCAGGCTGCAAAACAGTCTGCCAAGACCTTTGGTATAGGCAATTACCTCTTTCTGATAATTCCTCATGGTAATAACAGGTGCGCTCCCCACAAGAACCCCCATCTCGCTATTTGTCTGTGATAGTTCGCAGGTGCCATGCATTTTCTCAATGTCAGTCATAGCTCTTCCTACCATTTTCACAGGCAGTTCCAGCTGAAAGGCATAATAAGGCTCCAACACTATGGATTCTGCCTCCTTTAAGCCCTGGCGCACTGCACGGTAGGTAGCCTCTCTGAAGTCACCGCCTTCTGTATGCTTATTGTGTGCTCTACCTGAGACTAACGTAATTTTCATATCTGTAATCGCTGACCCTGTAAGAACTCCTTTGTGAGCTTTTTCTTCCAGATGGGTTAAAATCAGTCTTTGCCAACTTTTACTTAAGCTATCCTCACTGCATTCTACCCCAAACTGCAGACCACTTCCCGGCTCACCCGACGTGAGTAACAGGTGCACCTCCGCATAATGCCGCAAAGGTTCAAAGTGCCCTACCCCTTCGACGACATCGGCAATCGTCTCTTTATACACAATCCTTCCAGCATCGAAGGCCACCTCTACTCCAAAACGACTTTGTATAAGGCTCTGCAAAATTTCAATCTGCACCTCTCCCATGATCTGGGCCTGAATTTCCTGTAAGTGCTCATCCCAGACAATATGAAGTTCCGGCTCCTCTTCTTCAATCTGACGCAGCTTGGGAATCATCACTCTTGGGTCACAGCCTTCCGGAAGTATAATCTGAGAGGATAGCACGGGTTCCAAGACGGGTGTATTTGAAGCTTCCTCGATCCCTAAGCCTTCTCCCGGTCTGGTTTGGTTGAGTCCCGTTACTGCGAAGACAGAACCTGCCTCTATCTCATTCACTGCCTCGAATTTCTGTCCGGAATAAAGACGAATTTGATTCACTTTCTCTTCCCAGCTGTTATTCCTTAAGACATCTTTCACCTTAAGTTTTCCACCTGTTAGCTTCATGTGCGTAAGACGGTTTCCCTGCTCATCTCTGGTTATTTTGAATAGTTTAGCCCCGAATTTATCGGGATAGGAAGGTATCAAGGCATAGTTCACAATGCCCTGCATAAATTGCTCAACGCCCTCTAATTTTAAAGCTGAACCGAAAAAGCACGGAAATACTTTGCGCTCCTTGACAGCTTTTTTAATCTGCGCGGTTTCAACCTGTCCTGTTCCCAGATAGGCTTCCATCATTAGTTCATCACGCATGGCCAGTTGGTCGTAAAAACCGTCTGTCTTAACTGGTTCAAATTCAAGGCATCCGTCATCCAGCTGCTTTTTCATTTCGTTCATTAACTTATCCTTATCCGTCCCCTTCTGATCCATCTTATTGACGAATAAAAAAACAGGGATCTGATACAGGTCAAGCAGCCGCCATAAGGTTTTGGTATGCCCCTGCACCCCATCCGCACCACTGATCACCAAAATGGCATAATCCAGCACCTGAAGTGTTCTCTCCATTTCAGCCGAAAAATCGATATGCCCTGGGGTATCGAGTAAGGTAATCTGAGTCTCACCGATTTCAAATATGGCTTGCTTGGAGAAAATGGTGATTCCTCTGGCCCTTTCTAGCTCATGGGTATCTAAATAAGCATCCTTATTGTCCACTCTTCCCAATTTTCCAAGTTTACCGCTCAGATAAAGTATACTCTCTGATAATGTCGTTTTGCCCGCATCCACATGGGCTAATATTCCAAGGACTAATTTTTTCATAATCTATTTCAAATCCTTCAATTTGCCTGTTTCTAATACCACTGCCCGTTTAAGCCTGTATGTCGATTCTTCAATTATTATGATACCAGTAAGTTTGGAATTTAACAATTTACGGTAAAGCAATTTTCCCTGGAAGCTCGCTTTTAAGTTTCACGCCTTCGTTGAAAACCCTTTTCCCGACTAATTAAATAGATTAATATTTACGACAAGGGCCTGCGCCGTTTCAATTTAAAATAAGTACTAGCAGGACATTTTTACGTCCTGCTAGTACTTATTTTACGATGTTTTTAGATTTACGGGACTTACCATTGCCTTCCAGGATCATCGGCCATCATATTGACCGTTCCCTGAGGATAAAGAACATTATAGTGATCCAGCGAAGGGTTAGTGCTACCGGTTTTGGCTTGAGGGAATACCAACTCGATTTTAAACTCCGGTCCTGCAGTATATCCGATGATTTCTTGTCCATCTGCTTTAGCTTCATAGACGGGTGGTCCGAAAACCTCTTTAACTTTAGTTAGAGATAAACTTGTAAATTGACTTCTAGCCAAGGATCTCACTTCAAAAATTTGTTCTCCCTTATTAATACCAAACACGATATTTCGGCTTGGATAGGTTGCATAGCGGCCCTTAGCAGCTGCTACATAATTCGTAGCAGCTGCCTGTCCCCATACTTTTTGGACATCTTCGAAAACAGTAGTTTTAACAGGAAAGTCACAGTTTATAACTTTACCATGTTGGGCCAACTGCATCATGTTTAACAAGAACGTTTTGGCAGGATCATTGGATGAATTCTGACTGGAATTGTCAGGTCCTCCGGTCGCGTTAGTAGAAGAGGGAACCTTTCCGTCATTTGATTGGCCTATTGTAGAGGTGTTGGATTTGTTAACTGGATTGTTCGAGTTTGAGCATCCTATAACCAAGGTTAAAGCTAGAGCTGCAACGAGCCATTTAATTGTCGTTTTTTTACTTGGTGAAATCATAATATTTCCTCCTCTATCTGGGATCATATCCAACGACTGTCCAAATCCCGGTATTATCTTGGCGGACCAACCGTTTTAGATAAACTGTTTTTATAGGTCCTTTTTGTACTAGTACAATGGCCTCTGACCCCGTGTTCGTTGTCATTTTAAGCTCAGAATAATCTAATGGGGGCTTACTAGTTATCCCCTGGGGAGACATTTGAACAGCAACAAAAGTAAAAGCGACCTGCACCGGATCCAATTGCCAGGGGCTGCTACCTGCATCAACCTGCTGTTGATTATTTTTTTGCACATCCATGTCTACATTAACTTTAACTTGTGGAGCTTGGTTTATTCCTTGACCCTGCTGGGGCATTGTTAGGTTGTCGGTTAATTGTCTAGCCAATTGTTCAGCCCGTGAACCTTGAACCTTAATTTCTAAACCGTTTTGTTGCCAACGCAAACTATTGGGAAGTACTTCAAGTGAACCGCCTGCCGCCTGGCCCAAAGCAGCCGTTGGGGACAAAACGATAGGTGAGCCGGCGGTGGATTCGGTCACAATCGTATCGCCAAAGTCGAACACTATTCGACCCTTGTTTGCAAAGATTCTTTGGGGATTTTCACTCGCTTGAACGGGCTTAATGCCGCTAATTTTTACCGCTTCGTCCAGATTGGCAACCGGTTCGTCCTGATTCTGATTAATAATTATATAACCTTGAGGCGGTTTATATGAAAAAATCGAAGTCGGAATCTGCGTATTCGGTTCAAAACTAACAAAAGTATACGTTGTTTGAACTGCTTTTTGCATTGCGGTCTGTAACTGTACCGGCAAATTGGTTTCACCGTCAACCCAGAGATAATAGGTCATTCCCCCTGGCGGAGATATTTCAATCTTTTTAGCGTTTCTACCTGCAATTGAATCTTGACCGACAACTTTATGCGGATAAGTTACTGCCCGATCCGCTTCCTGGTGTAAATCAAAATCATGCGTAGCGGGTAATAAAGGTAAAATAATGACCTGTTTTTGCTTAGCCTCGACGGACCAATGTTGTTCTCCGTTATTAACGTTCATAGTCCCATCATCACTGCGAGTGGCGTATTTATCTCCCTCGGACCAGATTTCCACCCGTTGATAGACAGTACTTTGGCCGGCAGAATTAGTACTGACTTTTTCTAAGACGGCATGGTAGTTTTGCAATTGCTGTACCTTTTGGGCCATCGCAAAAACTACATCCGAACTCTGAAAAGGCCAAGGAATCACGATCTGTGCTAACACGAGAATGCCAGCTACAAGTGCCGCCCAGGGAAAAAATGTTCTCCGAGAACTTCTATTTCTTTTTTCTTCTATTTTAAAATTACTTAATCCATGATCCGTTACGCTATTTACAGTTTTATAAAGGCGGTCAACGAACTCAGGCTGAGGATCGCTATCGGTACGCAAACTTTTAACAAGCCGGGCTATGGATTGAATGTTATTTATTTCGGGATCGTCACTAATATTAGGTCTCCGTTCCTGGTTTATGGCGTCGATAAAGTTATCGAGTTCTTGTTCCGGGGATGGTTTATTCATGGGTTATTCCTCCTTGGTATGCAGCATTAATTCACGAAGAGTCTGAATTGCCCGGTACTGTAAGCCACGAACCGCATCCTCACTGCGCCCCATCCTCTTGGCTGTTTCTCGGCGGGAATACCCTTCGACAATACGAAGCTGCAAAACGAATCGCTGGTCAAGTGG
>JAUZPJ010000218.1 GCA_030706025.1 Bacillota bacterium
AGGGTTCTCGATCGCCAAGTGTTATCTGGCCAGCAGAGCCTTTACCTCGTGGAAATTGCTGGTCAATTACAAGTCCTGGGGGGAACAGATCATCACTTAGTGAAGATCAGTGAGATCAATGATCCAGCCGTTGCCGCGGAAATTTTAGAGGAGATTGCGACTCGTCCGATAGAACGAGTGGGAGGATGGGCTAAACGATTACAAACCGTTTGGCGCAGACCAGCTCGCCAAAAGGAGCCCTTTTCTAAAGAATTGGAACGCTTGCTTGAGGAGGTAGAAAAATAATGTTGTCCTCAAGCCGTTTAGCGAGACGTTTTACATTTGGGTTGCCTGCTGCGATGGCTCTGGGATTAGGGATATTCGTAAATCCTAAAGCCGCATGGGCAGCAGGACTGACGCTTGACCTAGGATCTACGTCGACACAACAAACTAGTACGTCTTTGCAAATTTTATTGCTAATGACCGTGTTGTCTTTGGCACCTGCAATTCTCATGCTGATGACCTCCTTTACTCGCATTATCATCGTGCTATCCTTTGTGCGGAACGCGCTTGGGACTCAGCAGCTTCCACCAAACCAGGTGCTTGCGGGCTTGGCCTTATTTCTTACTTTTTTTGTTATGGCACCAACGTGGATTCAGATAAATACGAATGCTATTCAGCCCTATCTGAAGAATCAGATTACCCAGACGGAGGCATTGACCAAAGCGGAGGAGCCACTCCGAATTTTCATGTTTAAACAGACGCGGGAAAAAGACTTGGAACTTTTTGTAGGGTTGTCAAAAATGGAGCGTCCAAAAACCTATCGCGAGGTTCCGACGTACGTTCTCATTCCGGCTTTTGTCATTAGTGAATTAAAAACGGCCTTCCAAATGGGGTTTGCAATTTTTATTCCGTTTATTGTTATTGACATGATTGTCTCCAGTACCCTTATGTCGATTGGGATGATGATGCTTCCCCCCATGATGATCTCGTTACCGTTTAAATTACTATTGTTCGTTTTAGTCGATGGATGGCATTTAGTTGTTCAGTCGTTGGTAACAAGTTTTAAATAAGGTCCGATGTGAGGATTACTATTTGGGAAAAAGGAAGGATGGTGACAGTGAGTCAAAATCAGGTCCTATATATGGCTAGGGAGGCAGTTGGTGCTGTGCTGCTTGTGGGAGGGCCTATCCTTGGGGTGAGTTTGTTGGTCGGACTTTTGGTAAGCATTTTTCAGGCTATGACTCAAATCCAGGAGCAGACGCTATCCTTTATTCCCAAGGTTATCGCTGTGATTGCGATCCTAATTTTACTTGGTCCGTGGATGTTGTCCGTTCTCACAGCGTACACTACGAACCTTTTTACACAGTTAGCTTCCTTTGGGTCAATGTAACTATTTTGGGTTTCCTTCAGATAATCGAACCACGAACTTCGAACCTCGAATATCGAATGGGGGTGGTCAAATTTGAGTCTGCAAGCACTGCTCCAGTGGAACCTCTCATTATTTCTGCTGATTTTGTCTCGCTGGGCTGGTATGATCATGTTAGCCCCAGTTTTCGGTGCAAGGGGTGTTCCAGGAGTGGTAAAACTTGCTTTGGCCGGAAGCCTATCTGTGATTATCTATCCCTTGATTTCTGCGGATAAACCGCCAATTCCAGTTGAGTTATTGCCCTACGTGGCGGTCGTCGTCAAGGAAATCTTAGTGGGACTGGTCATAGGGTTTGTGATTTATACTCTAACAGCTGTTTTACAAGGAGCAGGGCAATTAATTGATTTTCAAATGGGTTTCACGATGGGAGCAGCTATTGACCCAGTTTATGGTGTGCAAAGCCCTATGATGGGGAATTTTCAAATTGTATTGGCTACGATGCTTTTACTGGCTACTAATTCCCATCATTATCTTATTGCTGCCATGGTTAAGAGCTATGCTTATATTCCCCTTAATCCTACGACCATGCCCAAGGACTTTTTATTTTACGCCCAGCTCGTCACTCATGTTTTTGCTTTAGCGATACAGTTAGCAATGCCTGTTTTTGGGGCACTGTTAGTTTCGGATGTCGGGGTGGGGCTGTTGTCTAGGACTGTACCCCAACTTAATATTTTTTCGGTAGTTTTCCCAGTTAAGATTATTTTCGGATTTATTCTGTTGCTTCTCTCGGTTCCTTTCTTTGGAGAAACCGTGATACATCTTTTTAATGTGAATATGTCTTGGGTTCTACAACTTTATCAGGGGTGGAAGCAGTGAGTGAAAAAAAACACGCAGCCACGCCCAGGCGCAAAGAGGAAGCACGTAAAAAAGGTCAGGTTTTCAAAAGTCAGGAAGCTATTTCCGCATTTATGCTCTTAGGTCTTGTTGCTGTGCTTAAATATTGGCTTCCGTACATGTTACAACGCATGGAACAACTCTTTCCCTATGTCCTGAGCCTTTCTTCGGACTGGACGGAACGGTCGGTCGCAGGTCTAATGTTGAATATTCTTTGGCAAGGGATTCAAATTATGGCGCCAATCTTCGGCGCAGGTCTGTTGATTGCTTTGGCTGCAAACTATGTTCAGGTTGGAATTCTCTTTACTGGGGAGTCCATGAGACCACAAATTTCCCGTTTAAGTATGATAAGTGGCGCTAAAAGGATGTTCGGGGTTAGAGCCTGGGTTGAACTGGCAAAATCCTTGCTGAAAGTGATCTTAATCGGGTACTTCCTTTACGCCAGTGTTCGGGACCGCCTACAAATTTTCCCCGCTTTACAGCAATTGGATGTGAGACAGGGGGCTATCTTTTTAAGTGAAGCTTTGATGGAGCTTGCTTGGAAAATATCGATTTCTTTTTTTGGTATCGCCGCTCTAGATTATCTCTATCAAAGGTGGGATTATGAAAAGAACTTGCGCATGTCGCATGAAGAGTTAAAACAAGAATACAAACAAACAGAAGGAAACCCAGAACTAAAAAGTGAGATTAAGAAACGACAACGAGCTATGGCCATGAGTCGAATGATGCAGGATTTGAAAAAGGCAGATGTCGTCGTCGTCAACCCAACTCACTTCTCAGTAGCTCTTCGCTATGACCAGACTGTTCAAAAGGCCCCTTATGTTGTTGCCAAAGGACAGGATCAAATTGCTCTGCGCATACGGGAATTAGCGAAGGAATATAACATTGTGATTATGGAAAATAAGCCGTTGGCTCGTACCCTCTATGCTCAGGTGGAAATCGGGCAGGGTATTCCAGCGGATCTCTATAAAGCAGTTGCCGAGGTTTTGGCCTTTGTGTATCGGCTTAAGAAGAAGAAACGGGCATAGGTAAACGAGAGGAAGGAAAGGAAGGAGGACCTCTTATGGCCACAGTGGTAAAGCGTCGACTTCTGGATAATACAGACATCTTAGCTGCTATGGGAATTGTGGGCATCGTGGTTATGATGGTTGTTCCTTTGCCTGCCAGTTTACTTGATATTTTAATTACCTTAAATATTTCAGGTTCTGTACTCACGTTAATGCTGGCAGTTTTCGCAAAGGACCCATTGGAGTTTTCTGCACTTCCTTCGTTGTTGCTGATTATGACGTTGTTTCGTTTGTCGTTGAATATCTCGACAACACGTCTGGTGCTTTTAGACGGCTTTGCGGGGCAGGTTATTCAACAGTTTGCTCAATTCGTGATTCGCGGCAATATGGTTGTCGGTTTTATCGTCTTTGCAATTTTAGTGGTTGTTCAATTTATTGTCATCACCAAAGGAGCAGAGCGTGTTTCGGAAGTGGCAGCGCGCTTTACCTTAGATGCTATGCCTGGTAAACAGATGTCTATTGATGCTGATCTTAATGCTGGGATGATTAACGAACAACAGGCACGTGATCGGCGAAAAGCGATTCAACAGGAAGCGGATTTTTATGGTGCAATGGACGGTTCTACGAAGTTTGTCAAAGGGGATGCCATTGCCGCTATTATCATATTATTCATTAATATTGTTGGAGGTTTTATATCCGGGGTCGCGGTGCAGGGGATGCCATTGATCGAAGCCCTTCAAAAGTATACGATGCTGACCATTGGGGACGGGTTGGTTTCCCAGATTCCGGCGCTCCTAATTTCCACTGCGACAGGTCTTGTTGTCACTCGCGCTGCCTCTGATAAGAATCTTGGGGAAGATTTGAGTAAGCAGTTGTTTCGAAATCCGAAAGCGATGTTTATTACAGCCGGAGTGTTAATTGTATTAGCCTTTCTGGGTTTGCCAAAGTTACCGATGTTTATTGTCGCAGCAGCTTTACTAGGTGCAGGGGTGTTTCTCCAAAAAAGCTCCAAGGTATCCGTGGTCGAAGAAACGGAGGCTGCTCGCGAGTCGGAGATCGAGGAAAGTAAGAAACCTGAGAATGTACTAAGTCTTTTACAAATTGACCATATGGAACTTGAGTTGGGCTATGCCCTGATCGCCCTAGTGGATGTCCAACAAGGGGGGGATTTACTCGATCGTATTGTGTTGATTCGGCGCCAAATAGCCAGTGAGCTTGGGTTCATTGTTCCTGTAATTCGGGTCCGTGATAATATGAATTTACAGCCCAATCAATATGTAATTAAAATCCGAGGTGCAGAAATTGCTGCGGGTGAACTATTGGCGGATCATTATATGGGCATGAGCAATGGATTCGATGACGACAGTATCCCTGGTACTCCGACCAAGGAACCCGCCTTTGGACTGGACGCCAAGTGGATTAATGCCATGTATCGGGAACAAGCTGAATTGAACGGATGGATGGTGGTAGATGCCCCGACTGTTTTAGCGACCCATATCACGGAAGTAATCAAGGCTCAGGCCTGGGAAATTCTTGACCGTCAAGATGTCAAGACACTGATCGATCATGCCAAGGAACAAGCCCCATCGGTTGTTGAGGAGTTAATACCGGATATATTGAGCCTTGGTCAGGTGCAGAAAATTCTTTCAAACTTATTGCGCGAGAGGATTTCGATTCGGGATATGGTCTCAATTCTGGAAACGCTTGCCGACCAGGGACAAGTCACCAAAGATTTGGATCGTTTGACGGAACATGTTCGTCAAGCTCTGGCACGGCAGATTTTACAACCGCTTGTCGGGAAAGACAAAGTATTGCCCGTACTCACCCTTGATCCTCAGATTGAGCAGCAAATCCTCGATAGTATACAGCCGTCAGATTATGGA
>JAUZPJ010000219.1 GCA_030706025.1 Bacillota bacterium
CTTCGTAAATTCCATTCTTAATATGCCTTTCAACTATCAATGCCTTCTATATGCCTTCCAACTATGAAATGCGAGAAAACTACGGGTTATAATCCTAAAGTTTCGGCCATATCCCGCAAATCTATGCCTTCTAACATGTTACTATTCCCTATATTTTTATCGCTATCAAAATTGCCAAGGATATATTCGATTCTATTCAAGCGTCCTAATAGTTCGTGGGATATTTTTTCATATAAATCAACGTCAGTTTGATATAAATCTTGCTCCATTAATAACCACCCCTTAAAGTAAAAATTTATTCGCCTAAAGATTAAGGACTATGTAGAAACCACATTCTTCTATACAATAGTTAATTGCAAAAACCATGCCATTTAACAAAGGTTTAGACGATATCCCGTTACCCCTTATTGCTTCCGGATGTGTAACAAATCTAAGCTTAAGTGTTCATATGTTTAGACACAAGTGTTCAAAGTGTGTAATACTTTGAACACTTGTGTCTAAGGTAAAAAAAGGCCTTTCCCGAAGATCCATTCCAATAGATCCAACGGGAAAGGCCCCTTAAGATAATAAGTTAAAACGCTGCATGTTCCGTTCGAGCGATGATCTCTTCTTGTAACGCATCCGATAAATCGCAGAAATAGTCACTATATCCGGCTACCCGTACGATAAGGTCCCGATACTTTTCCGGTTCCTTCTGAGCAGCACGTAAGGTCTTGGCACTTACAACGTTAAACTGAATATGATGTCCACTCAATTTAAAATAAGATCGCACCAGCTGGACTAATTTTTCAAGTCCCTCATCCCCTTCGACAACTTGAGGAGTAAACTTCAGATTTAATAAGGTGCCCCCTGTCCTTGCATGGTCCATCTTCGCTGCAGATTTTATAACTGCCGTTGGACCTAACCGATCAGAGCCTTGAACCGGAGAAATTCCTTCGGAGAGTGGTTCCCAAGCTCGTCGGCCATCGGCTGTAGCCCCAATGACGGATCCGAAATAGACGTGACAGGTGGTTGGCAGCATGTTAATTCGGTAAACACCGCCCTTAGTATTCGGTCTTCCATTGACTTCATCATAATAGGAGTTAAAGATCTCCACCATGATATCGTCGGCATACTCCTGGTCATTGCCAAAGTGTGGTGTCTTATTGAGAAGAAGCTGTCTCACCGCCTCATGCCCTGCAAAATTATCTTCTAACGCCTTGAGCAACTTCTCCATAGTAAGATCCTTTTGGTCATAGACATGATAACGGATGCCGGACAAAGTATCCGTTAAACTGCCCAAACCTACGCCTTGAATATAGTTTGTATTATAACGTGCGCCCCCATCGTTATAATCCTTACCCTTTGCAATACAATCATCAATAAGCATAGAAAGAAACGGTGAGGGCATAAAAGTAGCGTACAGCCGCTCAATAACATTGCTTCCTTTAACTTTGACATCGACAAAATAATGGAGCTGCTTTTTAAAGGCCGTAAAAAGTTCGTCATAGGACTTAAAACTTCTAGGGTCACCAGTTTGCAAACCTAGCTGTTTACCGGTCTTGGGATCTAGTCCATTATGCAAAACCAATTCCAAAATCTTAGGCAAGTTTAAATATCCTGTCAGAATATAAGCTTCTTTACCAAAAGCTCCTGCCTCAACACAACCGCTTGTCCCGCCTTGGCGAGCATCCTCGATGGATTTTCCCTGACGCAGAAGTTCCTCAACAACCGTGTCGGCATTAAACACTGAAGGCTGCCCCCAGCCTTTCCTGATGATCCGAGCGGCTCTTCTTAAGAAACGATCAGGATTTTTCTTACTCAACTGTATATTTGAACTTGGCTGAAGGAGACGCATTTTATCGATCACATCTAGCACCAAGTAAGTTACATCGTTAACTCCGTCAGACCCATCAGCTTTAAGCCCACCGCTGTTGATATTGGCAAAGTCAGTATAGGTACCACTTTCAGCCGCAGTTACTCCGACTTTAGGCGGTGCAGGCTGATTGTTAAATTTTACCCAAAAACACTGTAAAAGTTCTTTGGCCTTTTCTTCGGTTAGGGTCCCCTCAGCTACACCATTTTTATAAAAAGGATATAAATGTTGATCTAACCTGCCGGGATTAAAAGCATCCCAGGTATTAAGCTCAGTGATAACGCCCAAATGCACAAACCAGTAAGCTTGCAAGGCCTCCCAAAAATTTCGGGGAGCATGGGCAGGAACGTAGGAACAGATCTCGGCAATTTGCTCTAGTTCCGCCTTACGCATGGCATCTGTTTCCTTTTGTGCTAATTCCTTAGCTTTGTCTGCATGCCGCTGGGCGAATAAGCTAATCGCCTCCGCACTGATTCGCATTGCTTTTAATTCTTCCTGCTTTTGATATGCTTCGGCATCATTTAAATAATCGAGTCTTGCCAAATGATCATCGATCTTGGCAATAAAGTCCAAAAAGCCCAAACGATAAATTTTATCATCAAGTACCGTATGACCAGGGGCCCTCTGTTCCATAAATTCTGTAAAGATACCAGCATCATAGGCTGTTTTCCAATCCTCAGACATCTCCGAAAAAATGAGATCACGCATTGACCTACCTTGCCAGTAAGGGATGATGCTTTTTTCGTAAGAATCTCGTACTTGCGAACTAACTTTAAACGATATTTTAGGGCGTGAGTCGAGTATATCTAAGTCCTCAAGACTATGACAACAGAGTTCTGGATAAGTATAGGTTGCTTTAGGGGCCGGTCCCCGCTCACCGACAATTAATTCACCCTCGTTAATACAGACTTCTTTTCGTTCCATCATATATTTAAAAGCTAAAGCTCGCTGAACAGGGATGGACGTATTCCCTGCGGAACGATAGAAGTCCGTCATTAACTCTGCTCTTTCAGAGGAAATATAAGCTTCTTTGTCAAGACTCAATTGCCTAAGTTTTGTAACCCTTTCGTTCATGTACAAACATCTCCTTTTGAGCGTGTTAGTTCCTTGGCTATAGCTAAATTATATATTATAAACCTTTAAATTAAAATAAGTACTAGAAAATATTAAATATACAGTATGCAATAGTTATTAGGCTCGATTCTTAATTGTTTAATTGAACATTAATTTGGTTACTTTTTTAACTGTTATCCCCCAATTTTTATGTTCAAACCAAACTGCTCCAGCTGGCCCTTAATCTTCTCCATGCGCTCATTGTCTGGAGGCTGTATGCCCGGCAATAAATATCTGCGCCCAAGGCGTCGATACTTATCTGACCCCGCGTTATGGTAAGGAAGAATATGAAGTTTAGTAACCCTTCTTAGGGACGCCACAAACTCTCCCAATTGGCTTAAGTTTTCTTCATCGTCGTTAATAGTAGGAATGATCGGTACCCTGACTATAACCTGAGGATGATGTTCGGCAAGCCACCGCAAATTACCTAAAATAAGCTCGTTAGGAGCACCTGTGAATTCTTGATGTTTCTTTGTATCCATGAGCTTCAAATCATACAAAAATAGATCTACATAATCGCTAATCATTTGTAACGATTCAAGTTTTACATACCCACAGGTCTCCACAGCAGTGTGGATCTCCTTTTTACGGCACTCTTTCAGAACTTCTAAAAGAAAAACGGGCTGCATAATCGCTTCCCCTCCGGAAAAGGTTACCCCGCCGCCCGATTCGTCGTAGAAAATTAAATCTTTCTCAATCTCTGCCATAACATCGCTCACCGACATCGTCTTAGCTACGAGTTCTCTTACTCCAGCATGGCAAACCGTAGAGCACGCCCCGCAGGCAAAGCATTTATCCCGAAGGTATTCAAATTTTCCCGCCTCCGATGTAACAGCTCCGTTCGGACAAACCTCCAAACATTGTCCGCAGCCGATACAGCGATCCGGCCAATACATTAATTCCTGTTCAAATCGCTGACTTTCTGGGTTATGACACCACTGACAGTGGAGAGGACAACCTTTAAAAAAGACCGTCGTTCGTATACCCGGACCATCATGAATTGAATACTTCATAATATCAAAGATCTTGCCATTCTCCAAAATTCCACAACTCCTACTTCCTCTAAACTACTATACCGTCTACTTTGTTGAGATTGCTTCTTTGAATAAGTTCACATATTCCTGATAGCTTGACAAGGCGCCTGTTACTCCCTTAACTACTTTATGATTTCGATAGAAAAATATTGTTGGGGTGCCAGGTACTTGTTGTTCAGCCTTAGTATCTGGGTATTCTTTAAGATTCATGGCTACCATTTTAATATTACTTAACTGCACGGCCTTGGCAACGAGGGGTTCCACTTTTACACAATCTGGACAGGTAGGTGAATAATAATAGACAAAGAAATTATTGTCCTGCTCAATCATTTGTCTAAGTTCTTCGGGTGTAACTTCCTTGGCATTAATCTTTCCGGATTGGGCTTGATAGTAGTAGATACCAAAACTGAGAGCTACTAATATAACCGCTAGCAAAACCAAAATCTTCTTCATGAACTTTCCTCCATATTATTGCTGGAGATATAGAACAAGCCACTGGTTTTACAGCAGCTTGCTCACTGTCGCATCAAGTTCGTTTTCCTATACTGAAACTAACATAGCTCTGCGAGATTTTACTCACCAAGATAGGCCTTGGTAATTCTCTCATCTCTTCTCAGCTCAGCACCAGACCCCTCCATAACTAACCGACCTGTTTCTAAGACATATCCATAATCAGCTAGTTTTAAGGCTACCTTGGCGTTTTGTTCTACAAGTAAGATCGTTGTTCCTTCAGAGTTTAACCGTTGTATAATTCTCATGATATCTTGAACTATCAGCGGAGCAAGACCCATTGAAGGCTCGTCCAATAAGAGCAGCTTGGGATCCGTCATCATAGCACGTCCAATCGCCAGCATTTGTTGCTCTCCACCTGACAGTGTCCCACCGCTTTGTTTCTGACGGTCTTTTAACCGCGGGAAAACTTCAAAGATATGCTCTATTCTTTTACGTCTTACAGAATCATCTTTTAACGTAAAACCACCTAGTTCCAAATTTTCCTTGACCGTTAAGTCTTTGAAAATACGGCGTCCTTCGGGTACGTGGATCAACCCCATGCTAACAATATTATGGGCCTTCTCTTTTGCAATATCCTGACCATAAAACTCAATTTGA
>JAUZPJ010000022.1 GCA_030706025.1 Bacillota bacterium
ATCACTCTTAGTGATCGGCTCCTTTCTTTTATTGACTGAAATGGCATCTACAAGTAGATACTTCAATGATGAGCAAAGTTCCAGTTAGTTTATTGAAGAAGGAATTCTAGGAATAGGTGTAGAAGATTAAGCATAATTCGAGCTTGAATAGGAGCTCAAAGATGGTGAGTTTATTTCTCTCAACTGCATTGATCCTGGGTTCTAGATGTGCTGTTCAAGAAAAGTAGTATATGATGAGGAGGGAACCCGATTACAGTGCAAGAGAATAACAGTAGTACAGGCTTCTTTGGTGGAATTATGGGACCGTTTGGTCCTTTTAGACCCTTCGGTTTTTTTAGTGGTCGTTCATCGGGTGCGGTCTCATCTCGGTCTTCGGGCTACCAATCTGGAGTTTCTAGTAAAGTTCAAAATTCAACGGGCACGAATAGTCAAAGTGGGTCGAATAATAATCCAGGAGTTTCTGGAGTTTCATCGTGGGGACGTAATGGTTCAACGAGTTCCTCCAGTGGGAGCACTTCAGCTTCAGGGACTGGGATAACTAGCGGATCGCATGGAGGAATTGGGGGAGGCGGATCGAGTGCTAGTTAAACCTTCCTATCAGGAAGTAAGAGAAATGCTATATGCCTCGCTTCGGCCAGTTTTTACTTGGGATCGTATAGATGAGCTAGAATATGGGCTTGCAGGAATTCATTACATAACGAAAGCGTTTCGCCAAGAAATCGCTAATGCGACCGAAGTTTTAGGTAATATCTTTGCAAAAACAGTATTTGCAGTTCAGAGTGCGAATGAAGAGTTGCTATTGGTATTGGGAATTCCTAAAGAGGCCTTGTCCACCGTGCAAGTAAAAGTTATACCAGAAATGGTGACGGTGATAGGACGCTTCGATTTTGTCCAGACCGTTGAAGGGATTAAGATGATTGAGTTCAACGCTGATACTCCAACTATCACGCTGTAAACCTTTGGGATATGAGTGTATGGACTTTAACGGGAACGGTCACACTAATTATCGTGTATTGGCTTTTTGAATTAGTAACCCCCACGATTAAAGTTCGACGAGAAATACCCAATGGAAATGTTGCGGTAGGTATTTTCTCGTTTTGTTTAAGTTTATCAACAGGGATTTTAATGGCTGCACTAATCAGTTATTAGTTTAATGCGTGTCGTTGAAGGAGTAAGGAAATTGGTAAGTGAGAGATTAATTAAGCAAATCGAGTTTATCGTTGAAGTTGATAAATTAAAAAGGATCTTTAGACAAAACGTTGTTATCGGGACTACACAACAGGAAAATGATGCGGAACATTCATGGCACTTAGCGTTAATGGCCATTTTTCTTTCTGAGCACTCATCCGCAGAGACATTAGATATTTTGCGGGTTTTAAAGATGCTACTCATTCATGATCTTGTTGAAATTCACGCTGGAGACACTTTTTGTTACGACGTAAAGGGCAATCAGGATAAATCAGAACGAGAGCAGAGGTCTGCTGATAAATTGTTTAATTTATTGCCTTCAGATCAAGCTCAAGAAGTCATGGATCTATGGCGTGAATTTGAAAAGATGGAAACACCTGAAGCACTATTCGCTGCAAGTCTTGATCGGTTACAACCCCTGCTTCTGAATTATCATACCCATGGCCATACATGGCAACGTCCGGGGATAAACAGTGAGAAAGTTCTTTCAAGAAATAAGGTATTAGAACAACCGGTTCCTCTTCTTTGGGAGTATGTAAAAGATGTTATAGAAGATTGCATTAATAAAGGATACCTAGTAAGATAATTTGTATTGAGGGAGAATACACAATGGATATGCAACAGAAGCTTCGTCAAAAGGTAGTTGAAAAGGGAAGAGAAATACTAGCAACAAACCTAACAATAGGGACATGGGGAAATATTAGCTGTAAAGTTCCTGGTGAAGATAATATTCTCATCACTCCGTCAGGGATGAGTTATGACATATTAAAGCCTGAGGATATCGTCTCTCTAGATCGAGAAGGAAAGATTATCAGTGGAATTCGCAAACCTTCTATTGAAGTTCCTTTGCATTTAGCAATTTATATGGCCCGCAAGGATATACAGGCGATTATACATACCCATAGTGCATACGCAACAGCAATGGCAGCTGCCAGGAGGGAAATTCCAGGAGCTGTCGAAGATCTGGTGCAGATTGTGGGTGGAAATGTACGAGTCAATGAATATGCATTACCTGGGACGGAGCAACTGGGGATATCCGCAGTTAAAGCCTTGGAAGGTCGAAATGCCGTATTGCTTGCTAATCATGGTATGCTAGGGGCCGGTAGAGATTTAGAAGAAGCCCTAAAAGTTTGTCAAGTAGTCGAGAAGACGGCTCAAATCACCCTCTTAGCGCAGCTGGTGGGTGGAGTAGTTGAGCTATCCCAAGAGGATATTAATGGAATGCGAAATTTTTATCTTAGAGGCTATGGTCAAGACAATTAATGATGTAAGTATTTGAAAATAGTAATAACGTAAATTTTAAGGAATAGAAAGAAGGCATAATATATGAAATCCACCATACGTAACATCGAATTAGCCCCTCAAGGACAGAGTAAGATTGATTGGGTAAAGCCTCGTATGCAAGTTCTAAATAAAATACGTAAGGAATTCGAAGAAAGACTTCCTTTCGCGGGTAAAAAAGTGGTTATCTGCCTACATCTTGAAGCAAAAACTGCTTATCTTGCCGAGGTGATTAAGGCTGGAGGAGCCGAAGTAACTGTAGTAGCCAGTAATCCACTGTCAACTCAGGATGATGTTGTGGCTGCGCTTGTTCAACAAGGTATCGTAGCCCATGCTTGGTATAATGCCACCGAGGCAGAATATAAACAGCATATGCAATTGGCACTTGATACCGAACCGGATTTTATTATTGATGACGGAGGAGATCTCGTTTCAACGATTCATACTACCCGGCCTGAACTTCTTAAGAAAGTAAAAGGAGGGGCAGAAGAGACGACAACGGGTGTTCTGCGTTTGAATTCGATGGCTAAAGATGGGGCTCTCAAGTTCCCAATGATTGCGGTCAATGACGCCCAATGTAAATACTTATTTGATAATCGTTATGGCACGGGGCAATCTGTTTGGGATGGGATCATGCGAACGACAAACTTGGTTGTGGCAGGTAAAACTGCCGTAATTGCCGGATATGGCTGGTGTGGTAAAGGAGTAGCCATGCGGGCTAAGGGCTTAGGAGCAAGAGTGATTATTTGCGAGATTAATGCAATTAAAGCTAACGAAGCATTAATGGATGGTTTTGAAGTTATGCCTATGATTGAGGCTGCGAAATATGGTGATTTTTTTATAACGGTTACCGGAAACACAGACGTTATTAATAAAGAACACTTTATCTTCATGAAATCAGGCGCTATACTCTGCAATGCGGGGCATTTTGATGTTGAAGTCAACGTTGCCCAACTTAAAGAAATTGCACTTTCGGAAAGAGTAGCAAGGAAAAATATTACGGAATTTACTCTTCCGGGTAATCGCATGTTATACGTTCTGGCTGAGGGAAGACTGGTTAACCTAGCAGCTGGGGATGGGCATCCCGCGGAGGTTATGGATATGACCTTTGCACTACAGGCCCTGTCTCTTGAGTATGTTGCTCTAAATTATGGGCAACTTTCTCCCCGGGTTTATGAAGTTAACACAGATATTGATGAGAAAGTAGCCTTTCTTAAACTAAAGTCGTTAGGTTTGGGTATAGATAAATTAACTAAGAAACAAGAAGAATATCTAGAATCTTGGAGTTCTGAAGAGGTGTAAGCTTATAAATAGATAGGGTACCGAAGAGTTGATCATTTTTATCATACTGTCCAGCATGATCATTGAGATAAAGATTATAATAACACTAAAAAGACAAAAAACACCGTTTTCAAACGGTGTTTTTTGGATAGAAAGGCTGTAGTATGGGAAAAAAACTGATAGTAGCAGAAAAGCCGTCTCAAGCTCGTGAATATGCTTCAACTTTAGGCGTGCGGGGTAAGGGAGATGGGTACTTTGAGAATGAGCACTACGTGATTACGTGGTGCTATGGTCATCTATTGGAGCTTGAACGCCCTGAGGCTTATATGGATATCGAACGGGTGGGTAAACGCTGGAGCTTAAACCGTCTGCCCGTCTTACCCGGCTTAAATCAGTTTCGTCGCATTGTCAAAGAAGGGGCAATTAAACAATACCAAGTGATTCAGCATTGGTTAACGTCAAACGATGTCGCTGAGGTGATCTGCGGAACAGATGCTGATCGGGAAGGCCAACTACTCTTTCAAGAAGTATGGGACGATTCCCACTGCCATAAACCCTTGTCAAGGCTGTGGATTTCTTCCTTGACGTCTGCCGCAATTCGCGAAGGTTTAGAACGACTTCGTTCCGCGGATTCGATGGCTGGATTAGCGGCCGCGGGTAATGGCAGAGCGTATGCAGATTGGGACTTTGGGATGAATCTTACCGAAGGATTCACCTCTTTGTTTGGAAGCTTTGATACAGTACGAAAAAGACCAAACGTGATATCAATTGGGCGGGTGCAAACCCCGACTTTGGCATTAATTGTAGAACGAGAATGGGAGATAGATTGCTTTGTCTCTCAGCCTTTTTATGAAGTCCGAGCTAAGTTTGGCGCTAAACAGGGGGAGTATCCAGGAAAATGGTTTGATCCTCAAGAAGAATCCAAACGTCTAACGAACTCTCAAGAAGCGGAGGGCATAGTGGCAAAAACTCAGGGAAAGATCGGTAGAATCATTAAAATAGGACAAAAGGACGTTCAAGAACCGGCTCCATTGCTATTTGATTTAACCTCTTTAACAATTGCAGCATCTAAAAAATTCGGTTTTAGTGCCGAACGTGTCCTGCAGTTGGCCCAGTCACTTTATGAGAAAAAAGGGATAACCTATCCGCGGACCGATTGTGCTTATCTCTCGGAGGATCTCGCACCAAAACTACCTGATCATCTCAAGGCAGTTCGTCAAGAGCCCTATACGAAATTAGTGGATGAAGCAAGTTTGCTAGAGGTGCCCAATGGCAAACGTGTGATCAATATTGTAACAGCTCATCATGCGATTATTCCGACAACTGAAAGAATATCCATTGATAGACTTAATAGGGAAGAACAGAAACTCTATGACTTAATTGTACGTCGTTTTATCGCAGTTTGGTTTCCCTCAGCACGCTATCATCAGACAGACGTGGTAACACTAGTTGAAGGTGAACATTTTCGTTCCAAAGGTAAGGTTCTGCTAAGCTTAGGTTGGAAGAATGTTTATAGTCACGAGGATTCAGAAAATGGTGTTGTACGAAATGCAAGGAAGAAAAATGAACGCGAGCAGGTTGACGATGAAAATGCGGACTTACCACCACTTAATAACGGAGAGGATATACTGACAATACGAGTTGCTAGTGTGGAGAAGACTACAAAACCACCAAAACGTTATACTCAGGGGGATTTGCTCAAAGCTATGGAAAGTGCGGGCAAACATATTGATGATGAGGTGTTGCGCCAGCAAATGAAAGGGAAAGGGCTTGGTACGGTAGCGACCCGACCCGCTATTATAGAGAACCTAATCGATAGAGGATATATCCTCCAGGAACAGAAAGCTTTGAAACCCACGAAAAAGGGAGTTGAACTTATTCGTCTTATCAAAGATAGCCTTCCTAAGGCTCAGCTCTTGATCAGTGCCGAAATGACAGGACAGATGGAGTTCAACCTTTCCAAGGTTGAAAAAGGAGAACTAACAATAGAACAGTATATGGCAGATGTTGAAGAAGCAATCGGTTTAATAATAGAAGAATTACGTTCTTTCGAACACAAAAACGGCAAGATTCCTTTGGCTCTATCTCCTAATAAAGAAAGAAATTCGAACAAGAATACGGGGCAACCTTCCACAAAAAAGGCAGTTAAGGTCAAAACCGGAAACCAACGGGGTTCTGAATCCAAGAACAACATTCAGCCCGAGGGGTTGGGTACATGCCCTAGGTGTGGTGGAGAAGTGATTGAAGGACAAAAAGGGTTTGGATGCGACCACTGGAGAGAAGGATGCAGCTTCGTGCTATGGAAAACCCCAATTTGCGGAAAGGTGCTTACTCGCAACCAGGTAAAGAGCTTATTAAAGAAAGGAAGAACCCCTTTGATTAAGGGGTTTAAATCTAAATCTGGTAAGACATTTGAGGCTTATCTTATTTGTGAAGATTTAGCTGAAGCAAAATTGAAATTTGAGTTTGGGAAATAAAAGGTCGGTATCTAATTTAAAAATATTTCTTTAATCGGAGAAAAAAGGATATAATGTTATTGTCTATTAACGAAAGCATTTAGAATAACTTGGAGAAGCCAAATAATTTATCCGGATGGAATGGAGATTATGATGCATACATTATTTGATCAGCTCGGACTCGACGAATCGTTAGTAACCGCCCTGAAACTGGGAGGAATTGTTGAACCGACACCGATTCAAGAACTAACAATTCCTTATACATTAAATAATCGTGATGTTGTAGGTCAATCAGAAACAGGGACAGGTAAAACATTGGCCTACCTTCTTCCGATTTTTCAAAGGATTGACACGGAAAAGAGAGAAACGCAAGCGATGATTCTTACCCCAACTCATGAATTGGCAATTCAAATTCAAAGAGAAATAGAATCATTGGCAAACCACTCTGGTCTTGCCGTCACGTCAGCAGCAATTATTGGGAACGTTAGTATTTCGCGGCAGATCGAAAAGCTAAAACAAAAACAACATATTATTGTAGGCTCTAGTGGACGGATTCTAGAACTTATCCAAAAAAGAAAAATCTCTTCTCAAACAATTAAGGTGATTGTCCTGGATGAGGCGGATAGATTGCTTGACGATAATAATTCGCAAACCGTTAAGGCGGTAATTAAGACGACCTTAACAAGAACACAACTATTATTGTTTTCGGCAACCTTACCCTCGGTCACTTTGCAGCGGGCTTCTGACTTTTTAAAATCACCTGAAATCGTACGAATTTCCGATAAAATCATGATTGCCACAACGATTACGCATATGTATTTTATCGCCCAACAAAGAGATAAAATCGACGTTTTAAGGAAGCTTATTCGGATGGTTCTCCCGATTAGAGCCCTTATATTTATCAATAAAAGCGAAGAAATTGAAAAGACGGTCGAAAAGCTTCGTTTTCACGGTTTAGAAGCTGAGGGTATTTATGGGGGGGCGAGTAAGACAAACCGTAGAAAAGCAATGGATGATTTCAAAACCGGGAAGACAAGTTTACTTGTGGCTTCAGACTTAGCTGCAAGAGGACTGGATATCAAAGGTATAACGCATATTTTTAATCTTGATCTACCCGAAGATCCTCAACTCTATTTACACAGAGTTGGAAGAACAGGTAGGGCTGGAGAGAGCGGGCTTGCTATATCTATTGTGAACGCCAAAGAAGTTTCTTATATTAACAGATTAGAAAGAACATTTAAGATTCAAATTTGCCATAAGGAGATGTTCCAAGGAAAAATAGTGGATTTTAGAAAAAAGTCGTCTTAGAGACATTCATTAAAAATTCTTCTCGCTTTTTCGCTGGTGTATAATTATTAAGACTTGGAAATCCGGAGAAATGAGTTTCATTTAAGTTCAACCTAAAAAGAAATATGGGAGTAGGAGGAAATATGTTTACATCTCCTTTAAATTTGGCCCAAGCCTTGGAGAAAGAAGGATATTTGATTGACGAAGAAACAGCTACTACGTTGTTTCTATCGTTGGCTTTGAAAAAGCCTTGTCTGATTGAAGGACCTGCTGGAGTCGGAAAAACTCAGTTGGCCTTGGCCTTAGCACGTGTGGTGAACCGAAGACTAATTCGATTACAATGTTATGAGGGCTTAGATATTAACAAGGCCTTATATGATTGGAATTATGCGAAGCAGCTATTACGTTTACAACTTGCAAAGACCGTCGAGTGGAATGAAATTAAAGATGATTTGTATTCTGAAGAGTTTATTCTTTCCCGGCCTCTTCTTGAATCAATTCTTTCTTCTGAACCGGTTCTCTTATTGATTGACGAATTGGATAAAAGTGATGAGGAGTTTGAGAGCTTTCTTTTAGAGTTACTTGCTGAGTTTCAGGTGAGCATACCAGAACTAGGAACTCTCTCGTCAAAAACTAAGCCAATTGTGATCTTAACTAGTAATAACTCGCGTGATTTTAGCGATGCCTTAAGACGACGTTGTATACATATTTATCTAGGGTATCCATCGTTAGAACGTGAAATTTCGATACTAGCCTCACAGGCCCCGGAGCTTTCAGAGCAATTAATACAGGATGTTTGCGGTTTTGTTTCCAGGGTGAGGAAATTACCCTTACAAAAGCTCCCGAGTGTCTCTGAAACGATCGATTTTGCACGTGCATTAAATGTACTTCAAAAAGAAGAATTGAACTACGGAGAACTCATGGGAACATTAAGCGTATTGCTGAAATATCCTAAGGATATTGCTAAGCTGGAGGAGCGCCTTAAAAAATGGGAGTCAGAAAAAAGGTCGAAGTAAAGGGCTGAGGGATGAAGACAATGGACGGCTGGAAGTTTATTAGGTTAGTTCAAGCAATGAGACAAGCTTCGGTATCAATTTCTTCTCAGGATATACAGGATGCTCAGACTTGTTTACAACGTTATCCTTATCTTTCGGAAAAGCTAATAACGAGATCGATCCTTATTCATCGACCACAGGATTATTCAATCTTTGAGACGGTTTGGAGAATTATAATAGAAGATTTAACCTCCAGCGAACGAGGTTCAGAAGAAAATGATCGAAAAGAAATGATCATTGAGAATCAAGATAGTAGTATAGGAATTGGAGGACAAGGAGTGGGGCGCGGCTATGGAGGAATTAGCCTTACTCAAAAGGGCCCGATAGTTGATGCAGTCGAAGTATCCAGACAAATTCCTGCTTCTCGAATTGAAGAGCTGATTAGTAGCGGTAATCAATTTGAAGATTGTTTTAAAGCCATCTTGGCAAATATAGACTATTATAGTTGGATTAATTCCTATGATTTAGCTTACCAGCGTGGCCAACTTATAGAAGAGGAATGGTATCAACATCAGAACAGTAGGGATTGTCTTCTTCAAGAGATTAGACAGCTTTTAATATCGGTTCAAGTTACTCAGGAGAATAGTTGGGAACCTTTAGTTCGACAGCATTGGATGTTCAAATCCTTAAGTTCATTAACAGAATCCGAAAAAGCCCTTGTCAAATCAAGTATACGTAAATGGGCACGCAAATTGGCAATACGTCCCGGCTTTCATTGGGTAAAAAGTCGTCAGGGAACAGTCGACATTACCCAAATTGTTCGGCAAAGTGTTCAATGGAACGGAGTATTGTTTCGATTGTGCTTTCGCAGGAGAAAGCTACGCGCCGCCGAGTTGGTGGTGCTTTGTGATATTTCAAATTCCATGGCCTCTTTTGTAGAGTTTTTGATATATCTTGTAACGTGCTTACGGGATCGTTTCCGAAAGGTACGGGTGTTCTTCTTCATTGATTCTATCTGGGATATTACAAACTTCATTTGGGATGACGATCAAAGTTTTAAACAAGAGATTCAAAGCTGGGGGCATAAAGTCAGTTCGGGCTTTTCAGATTATGGCGCAGTTTTCAAGGAATTTGCGACAAAAATCCTTACAGACGTGACAGCGCGTGCCACTGTGGTAATATTAGGAGATGCCAAAAACAATTATCGTCCTGCTCAAACGGAATACTTAGCACAAATTTCTGAACATGTAAGAAAAGTTGTTTGGTTAAATCCCCTTGATACGGTGGAATGGAGTGAACGAGACAATCAAATGAAGGATTACCAAAAATATTGTTCTAAAGTGTATCGGTGTCGATCCGCGAATGATTTACAGAAAGTCGTAAGAGATTTTTTATAATGTCAATCTCTAAGAAATGAGATTTCATTAAAGATAATTATAAAAGCGAAATACCTTTAGGAGGTATTTCGCTATTTTTTGGTGAATACTAAAGAAAACTTATTAGGAACGATAAAAATGAACTTGATTGATGTTAAGGAGGCTTGGATTACAGTGCAACTTACTAAAGAGAATTCTATGATCGGCTTTGTAGGTACGGGAGTGATGGGGAAAAGCATGGCGGGTCATTTATTAGAGGCCGGGTATCAAGTGGCTGTTTTTAACCGCACAAAAGCTAGGTCAGAAGAATTGATAAATAAGGGTGCGATTTGGCAAGATACAGTTGCTGAGTTGGCCGCTCAATGTCATGTGATTATATCCATGGTCGGTTATCCCAAAGATGTTGAAGAAGTTTACTTAGGTACTGAAGGAATAATCAATCATGCAAAGAGCGGTAGTTATTTAGTGGATATGACAACCTCTTCTCCAGCCCTAGCAAAGAAAATATATGCTGAAGCAATCGTTAAAGGAATGTATGCATTAGACGCCCCTGTTTCGGGTGGTGATGTCGGTGCCAAGGAAGCTCGTTTAACAATCATGGTGGGTGGAGATGAAAAGATATTTAAGACGTTGCAACCTATCTTTTACGTCATGGGAAAGAATGTCATATTACAAGGCGAAGCTGGTGCAGGTCAACACACGAAGATGTGTAATCAGATAGCAATTGCTTCTAACATGATCGGGGTTTGTGAAGCGATGGCATATGCCCAAAGGTCTGGCTTAAATCCAAAAACAGTCCTAAAAAGTATTGAATCAGGAGCAGCTGGGAGTTGGTCTTTAAGTAACTTGGCCCCTCGCATGCTTTCTAATGATTTCGAACCTGGCTTTTATGTCAAACATTTTATTAAGGACATGACGATAGCGTTAAATTCTGCTCAAGAGATGGGACTGCTTACTCCTGGTCTGGAATTAGCAAAGTCTATGTATGATAAATTAGCCGAGCAGGGAGAAGAGAACAGTGGGACTCAGGCTTTATTCAAAATGTATAATTGATTGATTGAGCCTGCCGAAATGGCAATGCAAAATTTTTCCCTTAATTCGTATTCGTAATGGTGTGTGTATTAACTGATTATAACAAAAGGGGAAAGTCCCTCCATATTGGTAATTTAGCAATAAAGATTATCTATTAAACCAGCTGATGAGATCTAAGTTTCATCATTATTCCACATTATCCGTCAGATAATTGCGTTTTTTCTACACAAAACAAAGACCTGAACTTGCTTTTGGATACTAATTTAGAGTGAATGGGATATAAAATATTCTTGTTATACGAATTCTTTATGCGATATATTAATTATGGTATTATTGACTATTTATGAACGCAGTGCTAGTCTTATTGAGAAAAGGTTTTGTGTATTTAGTAACAAAGTTAGCTGGGGAAGCCTCCGGCTAACGATCCTGACGGATGTCGGGAGCCTATTGAGGGGAGGTAAAAGGATGGCCTATCAGAGTATTTTAGTAGTTGGAGGGGGAATAAGCGGACTTACTGCCGCGGTCGAAGCTGCTGAGGCAGGAAGCGAGGTCTATCTGGTCGAAAAGAAACCTTATCTAGGTGGACGAGTTGCCCAGATGAACCGATATTTCCCCAAATTATGTCCGCCAAACTGTGGATTGGAAATTAACTTCAAAAGAATCAAACAAAACCCGAGGATCAAGTTTTTCACTTTGGCCGAAATCGAAAAGATTGAGGGTAAAGAAGGAGATTTTACTGTTACAGTAAAATCAAATCCCCGTTATGTTAACCAAAACTGCACTGCATGTGGAAAGTGCACAGAAGTTTGTCCTGTAGAGAGGTCAAACGAATACAATTACGGGTTAGATAAAACCAAAGCTATTTACAAAGCCCATGAATTTGCGTTTCCTATGAAGTATGTAGTGGATAATGATGTTTGTCAAGGTTCAGAATGTGGAAAATGTGTCTCTGCCTGCCAATACAATGCGATCGAATTAGATATGGCAGTTAAAAGCTTTAACTTGAATGTTGGGTCTATCGTTTGGGCTACAGGATGGGAGGCTTATGATGCCTCGAAAATTGATTACTACGGATTTGGACAGCATCAAAATGTTATTACAAACGTAATGATGGAAAGAATAGCTGCACCAAACGGCCCTACTGGAGGGAAGGTAGTTCGCCCGTCAGACGGCAAAGAGGTTGAGAGTATTGCTTTTGTCCAATGTGCGGGATCTCGTGATGTTAACAACCTAACCTATTGCTCTGGTGTATGCTGTATGGCTTCACTAAAGCAAGCAACTTACGTAAAAGAAAAGAATCCAGATGCCAAGGTATCTATGTTTTACATAGATGTCAGAGCTATGGGAAAATATGAAGAGTTTTATACTAAGGTACAAGATGGAATCTCTATGATTAAAGGGAAGGTCGGGGAAATTACTGAGGATCCTTTGACGAAAGACCTTATCATTCAAGTAGAGAACCAGTTGACCGGCGAGATTTTGAAAGAAAAGGTAGATATGGTAGTACTGGCAACTGGTATGGTGCCGTCTACTGTCGATACAAAATTACCTATTGCTATAAATTATGATGAGGATGGTTTTATAGTTTCCGATTCACAACAACCCGGGATTTATGGCGCTGGATGCGTTAAAAAACCATTGGATGTTGCCTCATCGGTTAAAGATGCTACTGCTGCAGCTCTAAAGGCCATTCAATCTACGGTGAGGAGGTAGCTCAATGGATAAAAAAACAGGTGTTTATATCTGCACCGGTTGCGGTATCGGGGAATCTTTGGATATAGAAGGCCTGTCCAAGGTTGCCACCAAGGAAGGCAAGGTTCCAGTATGTAAATCACACCCTTTTTTCTGTGGGCCGGAAGGCGTTGCGCTGATTAAGAGTGATATTGAGAATGAGGGCGTTAACACGGTAGTAATCGCCGGTTGCTCATCGCGTGTTAATTATGATGTTTTTGATTTTGGCCCTTCATTGTTAATGGAAAGAGCTAATATTAGAGAACAGGTTATTTGGTGTCATCCTGCAAATGACGAAGATACCCAAATGATGGCGGAAGATGCTTTGAGGATGAGCCTTGCCAAGGCTGCACACATCCAACTACCTGAGGCTTATCAAGGTCAAAACATGGTCAAAACAATACTAGTTGTTGGTGGAGGTCTGTCTGGTATAACTGCGGCCTTAGAAGCGGCTAAAGCTGGATATGAAACTGTCGTCGTTGAGAAAAGCCCAGTTCTTGGCGGTTGGATGAATTCGTTATTTAAGCAAGCTCCTCTTAAATTTCCCTATGATAGTCCTGAAGACGTTGATATTGCTTCCCGGGTTAAAGAGTTGGAAGCTCAATCAGGTGTGAAAATATACACAAATGCGGAAATTAAAGAAATTGCAGGCGCTCCCGGGATGTTTGATGTCACTATCAATCAGAATGGCAATACTATCCAAGAACGAATCGGTTCAGTCATTCTAGCAACGGGTGCTGTTCCTTATGATCCTACTAAACTTGAGCAACTTGGATATGGTAAGTATGCAAACGTAGTAACAGCGACACAAATGGAAGAGATCGCAAGCAAGGGTAAAATCGTGCGCCCGGCTGACGGCAAAGAAGTTCAGAGCATTGCTTTCATTCAGTGTGCTGGTTCTCGTGATCCGGAACATTTGCCATACTGTTCGGTAGAATGCTGCGTAGAATCCCTTAAACAGGCGACTTATTTGAAAGAGCAAAACCCTGAAGCAGCTGTCTATATTTTCAACAAAGACATGCGTACGCCTGGTCAAAACGAGCGTCTTTATAAAAGAGTGCAACAAGATGGCGCTATTTTTGTAAGAGGCGAAATTTCTGAAATTAGCGAAGACGATGACAAGAATTTGATTATTCAATCCAAAGATGTTTTGACTGGCTCGACCATTTCCACTGAAGGAGTGGATATGGTAGTTCTAGCTACTGGAATGGTTCCGACAACTGCTTTTGGGGAAAGTTTAGTCGCGAAGGCTGAAGACTCAGAAGAAGTCGAAGCTACAGAACCAAAAGTAGAAGAAATCCTAAAATCGAACCTCCTTAACCTTGCATATCGTCAAGGCCCAGAGATGCCGACCTTAAAATATGGTTTTGCTGATTCCCATTTTATTTGTTTCCCATATGAAACTCGGCGTACGGGAATATATGCAGCGGGTAGCGTTCGAGCACCAATGGATGCAGCATCAAGTATCGAAGATGCGACCGGGGCAGCAATGAAGGCCATTCAGTGTAATGAATTGACAGCAATAGGGAATGCAGTTCACCCACGTGTCGGGGATATGTCGTTCCCAGACTTTGCGATGTCAAGATGTACACAATGCAAACGATGTACAGTCGAATGTCCGTTTGGGGCGATTAATGAAGATGATAAATTCAATCCTTTGCCAAACCCAACGCGTTGCAGAAGATGCGGAATTTGTATGGGTGCCTGCCCAGAACGGATTATTTCATTTAAGAATTATTCAGTACCAATGATCGGAAATATGATCAAGGCTATTGAAGTGCCCGAGGAAGATGAGGAAAAACCACGGATTGTTATCTTCGCTTGTGAAAATGATGCTTATCCGGCCTTAGATATGGCAGGTATCAATCATCTTAGCTACAATGCATGGGTTCGCGTTATCCCAGTAAGGTGCCTAGGTTCAATGAACATTGTATGGATCGCAGATACCTTATCAAAAGGTATTGACGGAATTCTACTACTTGGGTGTAAACATGGCGATGACTATCAGTGTCACTTTGTTAAAGGTAGTGAATTGGCAGGAATTAGGTTAGGAAAAGTGGCTGAAACCTTAAATAGGTTGGATCTTGAATCTGACCGAGTTCGGATGGAGCAGCTATCCATCATGGACTACGATCAGATACCGGCTATGATAGACGGCTTTGCCGAGAGACTAGAAGAACTGGGTCCCAACCCCTACAAAGGGTTCTAAGTCCTTGAATAGCAAAGGAGCATTGTTATGGATGAAATAAAAGAAGTATCTCTGGAGATGAAAGATTATATTGTTTCTTCAGGGGCAGAGACCCTGAGCTGGTGTATGCAGTGTGGTCTCTGTACCAATCTTTGTCCTTGGCGGCTGGTTCCCGGTGAAATAAGCGAAGCATTTAACATTCGAAAGATGCAACGTTTAGGCCAGCTCGGCTTAGAGGGTTTTGAAGACGAAAATGTACTATTTGCATGCGCAACTTGTGGGATGTGCTTAGTTAATTGCCCACGGAAAGTTGAAATCATTGATAATGTACGTTCAATGCGCAATACAACGGTCGCAGCAGGGTTTTTACCAGCGAATTTACGCCCTATTGCGGGTAGTCTTCATGCGAATGGTAACCCATGGTCAGGTGCACATGAAAAACGTGCTGAATGGCAAGAAGGCCTGAATATACCGGCGTTTTCTGACGATACCGAATACCTTCTATATGTCTGCTGTACTTCTTGCTTTGATACTCGTAGCCAGAAGATTGCTAAAAGCATCGTTAATCTCTTGCAGAAAGCAGGAGTAAGCTTTGGAGTATTGACCGCAGAAGAAAATTGCTGTGGTGAGACGATTCGGAAGCTTGGAGATGAGGAACTTTTCCAAAAGCTTGCAGAATCAAATATTAAATTATTTAATGGAAAAGGCGTTAAGAAAATCATAACGACCTCCCCACACTGCTTGTATGCATTTAAGAAGGATTATCCAGAACTTGGGGGCAACTATGAAGTAGTTCATTATGCAGAGTTGCTTGGAGACCTCTTAAAACAAGGAAAAATTTCGTTCAGTACGGAATTAGCTAAAAAGGTAACATTCCATGATCCATGTTACCTGGGTCGTCATAATCAGGTTTATGATCCCCAAAGAGAACTTCTGAAGGCTGTACCAGGCGTTGAATTTGTCGAACTTGGGCGGAACAAAGAAAAAAGCCTATGCTGCGCTGGTGGCGGTGGCCGTGTATGGGCAGAAGCGCCGATGGGAGAACGGTTTGGCGAATTAAGGATTACTGATGCAGTAGATAAACAAGCGGATATTTTAGTAACTGCATGTCCTTATTGTATTGCTATGCTTGACGATGCATGCGCAGGGTTGGAAAAGGGAGACGTACTCAAAGTAATGGAAATGTCAGAGCTCCTAAACGCTTCGTTATAAATCGATAAGAAGCCGCCGATAAAACACTATGGATTTGGTATCAAACAAGATTGAGGGCGTTCAAAGACGAGCTAAAGGACAAATAGAGTCATATTATTGACGTTGTATTTCAGATAAATATGCTTTATTATTTATTCAGACGTTTTTGAGTATTTCGCTTTTAAATAAGAGAAGTTGGGAGGATTAAGCATGAACATCGTCGTTCTCATCAAACAAACATTTGACACTGAAGCAAAAATTGTACTCGATGCAAACGGTAAAATCGATGCCAATGGGGTTAACTTGATTATCAATCCTTACGATGAGTATGCGATTGAAGAGGGTATTCGGCTAAAAGAAAAATTAGGTGGAGAAGTGACTGTCGTCACACTGGGTGGCGCACGTGCTCAAGAGGCTGTTCGCACTGCATTGGCCATGGGTGTTGACAAGGGCGTTGTAGTCAGTGATCCGGCTATCGATACTTCTGATGATTGGGCTAATGTTGAAATTATTGCTAAAGCCGTTGCTCAAATACCATTTGACATTATTTTATCCGGACGTATCGCGATCGATGATGGTGCAAGCCAAACTGCCGTTCGCTTGGCAGAAGCTTTAAGTGTTCCTTCTGTAAGCAGTGTTATAAAGCTTGAAGCTACAGGGGATCAATTAGTAGCTACACGTGAAATCGATGGGGGAACCGAGTTAATTGAAGTTGCTTTACCTGCTGTAATTACTGCACAAAAGGGTTTAAATGAACCTCGTTATCCGTCCGTTGCTGGAATTATGAAAGCCAAGAAGAAACCTTTGAAAACCTTAACACTCGCTGATCTTGGTTTATCTGCCGGAGATTTAGCTCCAAAAATGGTGGTTACTAAAATGACTTTGCCGGATCCACGTAAAGCAGGAATTAGAATTCCAGGAGAAGCTGCAGATGCTGCTAAAGAATTAGCTAAACTCTTACATGAAGAGGCTAAAGTTCTGTAAAAGGAGGAATAAACATGGCAAAAGGGATTTGGGTTGTTGTTGAACAACGTGATTTACAGATTCGGAAAGTTTCATTAGAACTCCTCAGCCAAGGGCGTAAAATCGCTGACGAAACCGGAGAATCGTTAGTAGCAGTAATACTCGGTCAAGGTATTGAAGGACTCGCTCAGACAGTTAGTGCAAATGGAGCGGATAAAGTTATCCTTGTTGAAGATGAGAAACTAGCTGAATATACAACTGGAGCATATACATCAGTTCTTAACAAGCTTATTCGCAAAGAAGAACCACAAGTTGTTTTGACGGGAAATACAGCAGTAGGAAAAGATTTATTTCCGCGTTTAGCACAACGCCTTGGCGTAGGTCTTGCTTCGGACTGCACAGGAATTGAAGTAGATTCTAGTAGTTTTATGGTATTTAAACGCCCAATTTATGCCGGAAAAGCTTTTGAATTCGTATCTTCAACTGTAAGACCCATTTTGGCTACAATTCGTCCTAATACATTTGCGTTAGGAACTCCCGATGCTGGACGAACCGCTGAAGTTGTCAAGGAAACTGCCGATA
The DNA here is from genome assembly GCA_030706025.1 of Bacillota bacterium. Taxonomy (GTDB): domain Bacteria; phylum Bacillota; class Desulfitobacteriia; order Desulfitobacteriales; family Desulfitobacteriaceae; genus Desulfosporosinus. The sequence goes on from JAUZPJ010000022.1 coordinate 17,552, forward strand.
TTGATGCTGGCGATTTACGGGCTATTCTCAAAGAGGTTGCCATTGCAGCTTCAAAACGTCCTGAATTAACCGAAGCCAATATTATAGTTTCGGGTGGACGTGGAATGAAGGGACCAGAAAATTACGTCATTTTAGAAGCGCTTGCTGATGTTATCGGCGCAGCTGTTGGTGCATCGCGTGCTGCAGTAGATGCTGGATGGAAAGAGCAAAAGTTCCAAGTAGGACAAACTGGAAAAACTGTTTCCCCTACTTTATATATCGCTTGTGGAATATCTGGAGCGATTCAACACCTTGCTGGAATGGGATCCTCAAAATTCATTGTTGCAATTAATAAAGATCCAGAAGCTAACATATTTAATGTAGCAGATTATGGAATCGTTGGAGACCTATTCGATGTGGTTCCGATTTTAACTGAAGAGTTTAAGAAAATTGTAGGTTAAAATAATTTAGTAATTAGTGAGGCGTCTCTGCGGCGCTTCACTGATTACGGCAAGGAGAGAAAGAATGGCCACACGACAAGTGTATTGGAACATTGAAGGAGAGCATTGGCTCTATTTGTTCTTTATAATAGCGCTTGTTTTCTTTGG
>JAUZPJ010000220.1 GCA_030706025.1 Bacillota bacterium
CCGCACTAGTTTGTAATTGCCAATTACCTTATTACATAAAAGCTTGTATATATTTACATAGAAAAAGCCGTCCCTTATTTAAAGGGACGGAAGTCAAAGTCTTCTCGATTTAGCATTTAAGAAAGACGATCTCGCAGAACATCGACGATTTCATCAGCACTTCGTCCTGAAGCGTTAATGACGGGCATTTTCACTGGCCAATCTTGCGCTAAAATATCTGTACCATCACCTTTGACAACAACGGCCCGAACATTTTTTAACGGTTCTCCCTCTAAAGGAGTGGTTTTAAATCCCGCATTATGAAGGGCTTGTGTAACATTACTTAGTCCATCTTCAACCGCTATAATTTTGTACATTTTTTTACCCTCCTCTAAATTATCTATATTTTCTCCCCGAAAGTTTAAGCTATACAGGATCAATTTTCCTTTAAAATTGGAAGTTTTCTTTGTATTGAATTAGGTAATCAACGGATAAAAGGGCGTTTTGTATTTGTGTTCGGGGCGACGGATCTGGAAATACACCCTCTACAGAACAACTCAAGATACTTTCCGTTTCCACAGACAGCTGGATAATGTTTCTTTGCGGAGGCGTTCTCTGTAAGATAATTGTATAATTGCCAGTAGGTTGTAGAACTCCTTTGAGCTGCAATTTTCTGGGCAATTTAGACATTGGTAAGAATTCATCTGTTTTGACTTCAAAAGGGTGCGCACTGTCGAATTTAAGTCGAATTAAATAAGGTTCACTTGTATAGGTTAGTTTGAATGATATATTAAGGACCCTCTGAGAACTACCATTCCTTTCAGCGACAGATGTATCTACTTTTAGGGGAGGTTTTTCATTCGAAATTGGAACATAGATACTCTTTCCATTTTGGCCATCTAGGTCTTTCACCAATTGGACCGGTAAACGTTCGTCTGAGAAAATATGCACTTTACCGTCACTACTTCCTGACCACTCTTCTTGAACTGTAACAGTCTGTGGGTAATAGTTTGTATAAATAGGAACTAACCCTAATGATAAGATTAACAAACCAGTAACTAGTATCGCAGGCTTTCTTAAGCTGTACAGCAGTTTACTGAAAAACTTAATCTTACTAATTGCAACATGTAAGGCTGCTAAAAAGAAAGGAATCAAGAGCAAGGTGTATATACATAGGAAGACCCAGAAATAATCATGAAGTGCTTTATAATAGCTCACCCACTGATATGAATTTAGTAGTTCAAAATGTAGTTTATAAATAAAATAGGGTCCGATTAAAACAAGGAAAATGGTGGGTAGAAAAAATTGCAAATCCAAACAAAGAAGCCACACGACGAAGGGGAAAGCAAGATCAATTCGTATGAGAGCAAATACTAAACTAACTCCCAAAAGCAGTATCACTCCAGTAAACCAATATAACTGGGGATCTCGTACTAAGGGAACTTTGTAAAACCAACTGGCGATGAAAATAAAACTGCCTAAGGCAATTCCAATACGTGCTAAGATAAAGATAGCCGGAAAAGCGTAGTAGATTGTCTGAACCTGTTTAACTCCACGCCAGACTATTTCTCCTAATCCGCTTATTCCTATAACAATTAAACTCAACAACAATGTGACTCCTATAATTACAAAGGCCCTTTTCCAATTTAATTGTTTCTTACCCGTATTTTTTTTGAGAAACTTAATTAAAATTAAACCTGTTAAAAGAAATGTAAAAAAGGTAAAAATACGAGTCCCAAAACTAGGTAGAATAATGACGTTCTTCCCTATCTGAAATGGTAAAAATAACTCATCCCAGGTATGGGGTCCAAGCTTTTCCATCCTCACTGTTTCTAATAAACTTAGAGAATAATCTCCAAAATTCTGTAGGTATTGTAAAGAAACGCGATCAAGCTGATCTTCCGGTCGATGAAAATAACCTGCAGGACGCCCGGAAATCCCCAGACCTAAAGCGGGAATTCCCTTATCTAAAAAGGAACTAAAATCACTTGCTCCACCTTGCGAGCTTTCTCGTGTCATCATAATAAAATCTCGACTAAGATGAAAGGGGATATTACGATCCTTCGCAATAGCAGTGACTTGCCTAATTAACTCTGGAGGGGCGGATCTTTTACCCGCTACATCAATTTCCAACGGAGCTCCGACCATATCCACATTCAACATCCAGCGAACAGCGGATAAGTCTGCTTGAGCGACATAGTATTGCGAACCAACCAGTCCGTACTCTTCTGCTCCGAAGAATACTAATTGATATGTTTCCTCATGTGGTTCCTGACTTAGAACTCGGGCAAGTTCCAATAAAACCCCTACACCTGATGCATTATCCACTGCTCCTGGAGCATTAAGATTTGCTGAATCATAATGCGCACCCACAACAATAGTGTCTGGCCGTTTTCCTGGCAATTCAGCTATTATGTTTTGGCTGTTAATTAGTTCCACTTTTTGTTCCCGTTGCATGACTGAAACTTCTCGAACGACCACCTTGCTAAAGGACTGTTGTCGTACCTTCCAGCCATTTTGATTCAAAACATAACTAATATATTGAGCTGCCTTTAACTCTGACTTACTTCCGGCCGGACGGGGCCCAACTTTTTGCACAAGATACTTAACATGGTCATATGCTTTTGAAGCCGAAAACCCTGTCGTCGATTGGTTAGTAAGAGGCGCACTTTTTAAGTTTGAATGGACAAACCATGTAATTACCATAAGACTTAAAATTGTTAATAGCACGATCACGTTAATCTTTAAGAATTTCATAATCAATGCCCCTTCAAAGTGTTTTAAAATCACTTTGCCCATTATTATGAAAAACTTCTTTGGGTTATGACTCTTAACGGTTTTAACCTTTTGGACATATATGGTATACTAAATGTAATATCTTTAAACTTGGGAGAAGTATGCAATCATGCTAAAATGCAAATCCTACCTTTCTATTTTCTTACTTTTGTCTTTTTGTTTAATAGCTTTAAACGGGTGTTCACTCAAAGTTCCAAACCTTTTCCCGAAAGAAGTCCCTACTTCTAACTTACCGGCAGAAGCGCTTGTTATTGATGATGCAATTTATAGTCGAATTTCATCACTTATTGATTCAGCAAAAACATCCATTTATGTTGAGCAAGCAGAATTCGATGATCCGCGTCTTATTCAACAACTCATCACTAAAGCTAATTCGGGAGTCGATGTTCGAATTTTATTGGACCAATGGCAAAAGGAAAATCGAGCGACTTTAGATCAATTAAAAAGCCAAAATAGCCCCAATATTTCAATTCAGTTTTACCCTGCACAAAAAGGACAACTAAATCATACGAAACTCTTAATTATTGACCAAAAACTTTCTCTTATAAACGGACCTCCATGGACCAACAGTGGATTTAAGACCCATGATTTTGCTGTCGAATTATCCGGTAAATCTGCCTGGAAAGCCGCCGGGATATTCTCCAAAGATTGGGAATTTACCACAACATTTTCTTTGCCCGTTACTAAAACATCCCCTCTACCGGAAGACAATATTGTTTTAGCAGTTAATGCCAACGTTAAACAACAGCTGACTGACTTAATATCAGCAAGTACAAAATCTATTTGGGTGGAAAATCCCGAAATTACTGACCCCGACCTAATTCTAGCTTTAACCACAGCCGCTGAGAAAGGGAGAGACGTTCGTATTATTGGGGATCGCGCGATGTACACTAAAACCCCGGTCACACTAGAAAAGCTACAGACCAAGGGAGTTCAAATTCGATATTATCCAATTACACCTATATTAGGGACCCACATAGCGATTTTTGATAATAAATCCTTTAACTTAAGCAGTTCTGGATGGACCCACTACTCATTTTTAGCAAACCACGAATTTTCAATCACTGTACCCTCTCCTACCGCAACTGCGAAAACAGCCGAGTTGTTTAACCAAGATTGGGAAAAAAGCACTAAATAGCCGTTGACCCTTTTCCAGGTAACTATTTTTTCACAAAAATTTAGAAGCTCCAAACGACAAGTCTTAACCTGTCCTTTGGAGCTTCTATTTACTTTTTGTTATCCTATTGTGGACTTTGTGTCTCCATCTCCTCTAAATGCTGACAATCTCCAACAAGCTTTGGCATCCATTGCTCGCCATCAACCTCGAATATATTCAAGGCAGTATTGTTTTGCCATGGTGATTTAGCCCACTCATGAACCTCAAAACCCAACGCTTTTGTAACAAGTAGCTTTAAAGTCAAGCCATGTGTTACAAGGCAAATCGTTTCTCCGGAATGAATTTTTATAATGTTTTGTAAAGCTTTCCAAGCCCTTTCAAGGACCATTTCCATGTTTTCCCCGCCGGGCGCTGTAACCAAGTGTGGTTCCACATCCCAAATCTTAAAAACATCCGGATTGGCAGTGCGTACCTCTTGCCATACACGACCTTCCCACTCTCCGAAGGAAAACTCCCGTAGTGCGATATCTACTGATAATTTTTCAAGTCCAAGTTCACGGCGAATCTCTTCGGCAGTTCCCATTGCACGAGGTGAATCACTAGAATAGATATGCTTAATCCCCTCGTTCTTTAACCTTAAAGCTAAAGACCGGGCCTGTAATAAACCCTTTTCAGTAAGTGGAGAGTCTAAACTTCCTTGAACTCGCCCTTCAATGTTCCACATGGTCTGCCCATGACGTGTTAGAATGATCCGTGTCATCTTTACACTCCTTAAAATAAAAAAGGTAGGGATTACTCCCTACCTTTCCCCAACTTGCCGTAAGACTCTAGGTTTCTGACCCTGCTCTCGCAGGTGGGCACCTAGTCCAAGCCTTCCAACTTCCCTTATCCAAGGAAGGGCCTGTTGTACTAACTTGACGTTTAGTTCCCTTGTCACTAATAGGATCAAAACCAAGATAATCTAACGCACAAGGCAGGATGTAATATTATTATAACACCACTTTGCGAAAAAATCTCTAAAAATGTTTGGGAATTATCGTTTCCGCAGCTTATCCTCAATTTCGGATAGACGATCTTGAAGCAAGGCAATAGCCATCTCTTGATTACGTACACGACGTCGAAGATGATCAACCAACTGAGTAAGTTCACTGATATCCTCGTTCATCGTGTCAGCAGTGTCAACAGTTCCAC
>JAUZPJ010000221.1 GCA_030706025.1 Bacillota bacterium
GCAAACGCCGCAAATGAAGCAATGTATTCCCCTTGAATATACCCTCCATTTGCTACCTTTTGCGCTGTTCCTGTTTTTCCAGCCACACGATATCCAGGAAGAAAAGACCGTCGGCCGGTACCATTCGTGACAACGGCTTCTAGTATTTCCCTTTCCAACTTTGATGTATCCTCACTGATAACCCGTCGAACCTCTTCCTTCTTAAAAGGGGTAACAACTCGCCCGCTCGGACCGACAATTTCTCGAACCAATTGTGGCTTCATTAATGTCCCGCCATTAGCCACTGCAGAAACCGCTGTTAATAGTTGAATCGGTGTGACATTATTCGTTTGTCCGATAGACATCGTCGCTAAATCCAGCGCCGTAGCCTTTTTCTTATTTGCCAAAATACCTAAGGCTTCGCCAGACATTTCGATCCCCGTCTTCTGTCCAAAACCAAAATCCCGAAGATATTTATAGAACGTGTCCATACCGAGGCGCTGCCCCATTTCGATAAAACCGGGGTTGCAGGAATTCTCAGCCACTTGAACATACGTTTGATCACCATGTCCACCGGCCTTCCAGCAACGTACATTTTTCCCCAAAACAGTATAAGCCCCTTTATCAAAAAAGTGCTCTGTCGGTTTGATCTTCTTTTCCTCAAGGGCGGCCGCTAAGGTAATGATCTTAAACGTTGACCCTGGTTCATACCCATTCTGAATGGCAATATTCCGTCTGGTGCTTTGATCCGCTTCCTGATAATGATTCGGATCAAAGCTAGGGGCTGAAGCCAAAGCAAGCATTTCACCTGTATTAGGATCCATAACCAAAATAGACGCATTTTTAGGCGCCTGACCATTCATGTTGATACCCTGTCCAGACATTAGCTTTTGCAGCTCCCGTTCCGCAAAAGACTGGATATTCTTATCAATGGTTAAGCGCACGGTATTTCCCTGTTTCGGAGCTAAGTATTGATGCTCGGCCTGAGGAAGAGGAATCCCATTGGCACCGAATTCTTGAAGAATACTGCCCGGAATTCCCTTAAGGGCCGTTTCTCTGGTTAACTCTATGCCTTCTAGGCCTTGATTGTCAATCCCGGCAAAACCGATGATATGGGAAGCAAGTGTGCCCAATGGATAATACCTTTGGCTATCCTCTGTTGTTCCTATTCCAGGTAACTCTAACGCCCGTACCTGCGCAGCCACTTCCGGTTTAACCCGTTTTTGAACATATTCTAAGGCCGTACGTTTCGTAATATGCGCTTCAATCTCCGCCGCAGTTTTTCCTAAAAGCGGTGACAAAGTCGAAGCCATTTCTTTAGCTCTGCCGGACTGCCTAACCTCTGCTGGAATGGCATAAACCGTTTCACTACTAACGCTCATAGCTAGAACGTTTCCTTGACGATCCTCGATGTTTCCACGTTTGGGTGCAACGGGAACACCTCGATAATGAGAATCGTCCGCCTTCTTTCGCAAATCTGCCCCTTGACTTAATTGTACAAAACCCAGTCTAACAATCAAAACCACTAAAAAAATAGTTACACACAAAAAAAGAAAAGCGATTCGTTTACGCATGACGACAAAAGGACTCAGAAGTCCTCACCCCCATTTTTGGGAGTCTCCGCGTACCCAAAGCGCCATTCTCTTAGCGTTGTGTGGAAGCAAAAAAGCCCGTAATTAACTGTGAAAATTGATGCAGTGCTGTAGGTTTAGCCTCGTTGGCTTGAGCGGCGACTTGGGTTGACGGAGCCCCCTTTTGATTCTTAACTGCCGGCACAGCACCTGCCACATAAACGGTCCCCGCAGGCTTTTCCATACCCATCGACAATGCTACACTCTCTATCCGATTCACAGCACGAAGTTTATCTGCCTCCATCTGAAGAAGATCATTTTGCGCCTTAATTGCTGCAATATCCTTCTCCAAAGAACGAACTTGTGCACCCTTGACAACAGTCAATTGAATCGTTTCTACCCCGATTGCACCCGTTATTCCGACTACAAGAGCTAATGCCAAAATACTTTTCCCTTTGGCAAATCGTTTCCTTCTTTTGGTGGATCGTGGGAGTGTTGCGACTAATTTCTGGGTTGATAATTCCTGCCAATCAATTTTTTCCTGCGCCACTACCAAGGGTATTCCTCCTCCTTTTCATTTAGACATTAAATTTTTTCGGCAACCCGTAATTTTGCACTTCTGGAACGTGGGTTTTGCTCAATTTCCGCTTCGGATGGGAGAATGGGTTTTCGAGTTAGTATCTTAGCCATAGCCGTAGCACCACAACGACATATTGGTAATTCCGGAGGGCACGTGCACCGACCGAGCCAGGACTTCATCCTGTCTTTCACAATGCGATCTTCCAGGGAGTGGAAGGTTATCACGCCGATCCGACCCCCTTTTTCCAAACAACGCCATGCTTGATCCAGCACTCGATCCAAAACCCCCAATTCATCATTCACTGCAATCCGAATGGCTTGAAAAGTACGTTTAGCAGGATGAGGCCCACCGCGTCGGGCCGCTGCAGGTACCGCCGCTTTAATCACCTCAACCAGTTCACCCGTTGTTTCCAGAGGCCGCTCATCGCGTGTTCGCACAATGAATTGCGCAATCCGTTTAGACCATTTCTCTTCCCCATATTTCCAAATCACCTGGGCCAGCTCCTCTTCGGACCACGTATTCACAATTTCACGCGCATTTAGCAGGCCTGAAGGATCCATACGCATATCCAAGGGAGCATCTTGCATATAACTAAAACCTCGTTCGGCTTCGTCTAATTGAGGAGACGAGACTCCTAAATCAAACAAAATTCCATTAACGGGTAGTAAGTTCATTTCCTGTAAGGTTTTCTCCAGAAATTCGAAGTTTCGATTGACCAAAGTGATACGCTTGTCCTGACCAAAGATCTCCTCCGCATGACGAATTGCTTGGCTGTCTTGATCAAAACCAATCAATTTACCGGAGGTTTCGAGTTTTTCTAAGATCATTTGGCTATGTCCAGCCCCACCAAGGGTACAATCGACATATTTACCAGTTGGGGTTGTAACGACTGCCTCGACAGTTTCTTTAAGCAAAACAGTGACATGTTGAAAATCCAAGTGAATCCGTTCCTTTCTATATTCCGAGCTGAACCAAGGATTCGGCAGCACTAGCATAAGCGCTTTCCGCTTGCTGACTGTATTCTGTCCAAAGTGTCTCACTCCAAATCTCAACTCGGCTTGACACTCCTACCAGTACTAAATCCTTTTCTAATTTCGCATAGTCACGCAAATTGGCCGGCAATAGAATCCTTCCCTGCTTGTCCAACTCGCATTCGGTCGCCCCGGAAAAAAAGAAACGGACAAAAGAACGAACTTCAGGTTGGGTGAACGGCAATGCGCGAAGCTTCTGTTCTAAATTGTTCCATTCCCCGAGAGGATAAACAAACAAACAATGATCTAAGCCTTTGGTCACAATAAATTGTTTTCCCAAGGACTCTCGGAATTTGGCAGGAATAATCAACCGACCCTTGCCATCAATTGTATGAATGTATTCCCCCATGAACATTGTAGTTCCCCCACTAGTGTGCTAACTAGCCCCACTTCGCCCCACTCTGTACCACTATTCTACGTTTAAAAAGATAATCCTGCAATATAAATTTCTTCTTCTTTAACAAATGTCTAAAATCAGGAGGAAGGTCCTATCTACCCTATCCTTTAGGCTCATAAATCTTGTCGATAGATTTACTATAACTGCAAATCAAAGGGATTGATTCCCTAAATTTAGATAGAAAAGTTGCTAATGCTACATGAGTAATTAGTGACTTCAATATTTATTAGGAAATACTGGCAAATACAGTCGTTTACTCTCCTGAGATTGACTTTAAAGTCGAATTTAATAATTTCAACAAAAGCAGACTTAGGGGCTGTTGCAAAACGAACTGAAGGTTCGTATGCACCAGCCCCTTTATTAATAACGGAAAGTTAAGGAAAACGGGTGATAGTTTAACTGTTTTGCCAAAGGGAGTAGTTCTTTGGATAAGGAGTTACTTGGGATCTGCTCTGGGGAGGAGCGCTTCTCTAGGCGAGTTTGATGGGAGAATGTAGCAGCACTTTGGGGTTTCTTCACCTATACTAAATGCAGGGGCTTAGCGTCAATGCCGTGGGCAGCCTCCATTATCGTTTCGGGCAATGTGGGGTGCGCATGTATCGTCCGAGAAATCTCCTCGGCCTTGAGTCCTTTTTCTACTGCAATGACTAATTCCGCTATTAAACTGCTTGCTTGAGGACCCATGATACTCGCACCTACAATCACACCCTCTTGATCTGCCAAGATCTTCACTAAACCAATGCTCTCCCCTAATGCCAAGGCCTTGCCATTGGCCGAAAACGGAAATTTACTCACTCGATAGATCTTCCCAGATGTCTTAAGTTCTTGTTCAGTGTACCCAACCGTTGCGATCTCTGGGTGTGTGAAAATGGCACTCGGTATTGCCTTGTAACTCATAGCTACTGAATGGCCTGCGATATCTTCCGCCGCAATAATTCCTTCCGCGGAGGCCACGTGAGCCAACATGATTCCCCCGACCACATCCCCAATCGCATAAACACGGGGGAGATTCGTTTGCATCTGAGCATTCACCTTAATGGCTCCTTTTTCTATCTCTAAGCCTAACTTATGGACATTAATCCCTTGTAAACTAGGCCTTCGGCCAGTGGAAAGAAGAACACGGTCAGCCGTAATTTCCTTTACCCCTTTAGCATCCTCAACCTGGACGATAAGATTCTCACCAGTTTGACGGATTTCTTTAACAGCGGTCTTTGTTAGAATATCGATTCCTTCGCGTTTTAACAAAGGTGTCAACCGTTTAGGAATTTCCTCATCAAGAGTAGGTAACAAAGATGGCAGCATCTCCACCACACTAACCTGAACACCAAATGCTGCATATATCGAAGCAAATTCCAAACCAATGACCCCACCACCAATCACGACAAGTCGTTTTGGCAGATTGGGTTCTTCAATAAGTTCATCACTAGTAACCACTCCCGGAAGGTCTGAACCGGATATCGGAATACGTACGGGTAAAGACCCAGTTGC
>JAUZPJ010000222.1 GCA_030706025.1 Bacillota bacterium
CAACTAAGTCGCCTTGACCGTTTTTAGTAATAAAGACAGGTTCGCTTTCTTTATGACAGATTTCGGATATCTCGTTAAAGTTGTTTCTCAAATCAGATATTGGTTTAATTATTGGCATAATAAACACCGCCCTGTCATCATAGATAATAATATTATATCATAATTATGATAGATGGATGCAAGCGACAGACGTCAAAGTCACCATTCCCTACAAGACCCGTTTCGCGAGGTCTACTAAGTTGGGGTCTAGCATGGTCCCTACTCCACCCTGAATTAAGGCTAAGGCCTTGCCCGAGCTCATCGCCTGACGATAAGGACGATCTTCCGTGAGAGCCGCAAAAATATCCGCAATCGCCATTAAACGAGCTCCTTGATCAAGGTCCGTATCTGATAGAGCAAAGGGATACCCTTTGCCATCAAGACGCTCATGATGATGTGCAGCCCATTCTACCATCCGAGTTGGGAAACCCGCCTCTATTAATAAGCGATGCGTATAGTACGTATGAGTACGAATTATTTCGACTTCAGCGGGGTCAAGCGACCCAGGTTTGTCTAATATTTTCTTTGGTATAGAGAGCTTACCCAAGTCATGAAGTAAGCCTGCCACATAGACTTCGTGTAGTTGGTCCTCTTTCCAGCCCAATCCCTTAGCCAAACGTTCTGCGGTTTCGGCCACTGACCTCGAGTGACGAGCCGTAAACTTACTTTTCTGGTCGATCAGATCGGCAAACGTAGCGGCTAAATCGTCCGTAAATCCAAGTTCTAATTCACGCGTCGACGGAAGCTGCCACTGCCCGCACAAAAGTCCTAAAGCAATCTGGAGTAAATCGGGCTGCTCAATATCCAGCCAAAACGCTTCTTTTTTGGCAATTTGGGCAAAAGCAGCGGCAACTTCCGGATAAAATAATCGACCGGTTTCTGCCGTAATCCATTTTAGAATCTCATCTCGCTCTTGATGATTCGGTACCCTCCTCTTCAACCGAAGATCAACCTGATCGGCCAAGGACAAGATACGCGCCATCAAGGGAACTTCGTCGGTGGGTACGCGCAAAGCACTATGTATAGGATCCGGAGTTTCATGGTGATATTTGATCGCTGGAGCAAGAATATCTCCCGATGGGAAACGCTCGACCAATATCGCTCCTGAAAGGCAATGTTTTTCTAAGATCCGCGGGTCCCCATTATATACTCGAAAGCAACCAAGCGCGCCTATATCATGCAGCAATCCAGCCACCGTAAGATGAACCAAATCCACTTTGCTGAATTTCAAGCTCCGTCCTAAACGCATGGCGATATAAGCCACTCGTTCACCGTGCCGTTGCCCTAACGAACCCTTTAGTCCTCTTTCTATTTCTTCATCCACCAAACCAAGATCAAGTGCGCGCGAAAAGCTCCACATTCGACGGATATAGAAGGCATCCTCAAATAAATTTTGATTTTTCAATTTAACTTACTCCTTGTTATTTCAACGGGAAGCAAGAGAAACGTCCCTAATCTTGCATTCAGACGATGCCTATGAAATGAGCCGTCCTCCCCAAAACGTTCCTGTCCCGTGTCCGTCCCCCGACCCTAGCCTAGGACGCAGTGTGACACAGCGCGACGTCTTTACGTAAGCAGTTAGCAAACTTCCGTTCGAGCGACCCGACCCCAGAGACGGGGCAGTGCACAGGGTCCCTTCTCGCCATCCTTGGCTACAGGGACACTCGTCCATCCATGGACAGCGGATGTGCACTGCCGCCAATGCGCCAAGGTCCCTTCTCGCCGTCCATGGCTACAGGGACACTTGGCCATCCATGGCCGGCGGATGGCGCTTTTGGCGGGGACCCCGCACCCCAAAGCCGGGAGCTCGAACGGTTAGTTTGCTCAGCGTCGTAAGTACCGAGCGCTGGGTCACACAAGTCCCCTACTCCCGCAAACCCATTTGGGCCAATGAAGTCGCGGAGTTAGCGACATCCTCAGATGCCTCTCCGATTTGGCTGGCAGTCAAGGATAGGGCGTCAATCTGTCGGGCAATTCCCTGAACTTGCTGGATACTTGCATTAATCGCAGCCATTATCTCTCCAAATCGATTCACCACTTCCCCCGCCTCAGCCGCAGCACTTTGCATGGCCCCAGTTGTTTGAGCAATGGATTGGTTCACTGCGACCGTATTTTGCTTGGTCATTGCAATTAACTCGCTTATCTCTTTGACAGACTGTTCGGAATGAGTTGCGAGCTTCTTGACTTCTTCTGCCACAACTCCGAAGCCGCGACCACTGTCTCCAGCACGAGCTGCTTCAATAGCGGCATTCAGGGCCAACAGATTGGTCTGCGACGCAATTTCCTTGATCACGTCTGTGACCGAAGCAATACGCGCGGAACTGCTATCGAGTTCGGTCATCTTCCCTTGCATCTGCTCGGTCATACTAGCTAGGTTCAAAATTGTTTCGGCAATCATTTGAATTTTCCGGGCACCTTCTTGTGCCAAAGCATCTACTTGACGGGAGAATTCGGCTGCTTCAGAAGCATTCTTAGATATTTGTGCAGTCGCCTCATTCATCTCCGCCGCCGAAGCTGCTGTCTCTTCTGAAGTCGCAGCCAAGGCCTGACTAGCTTCGTTAACACTGCGCTGCAAGCTGTCGATCTCAATTAAAGCTTTCTCTAATTCCGCTTTCTTGTCGATTTCGGTCATATAGGACTGAATATAGCTAGCCATAACAACTTGCTGATCAAAACTTAAGAGTCTCTGAAAGGCCAACGCTGCACGAATAGCCTGCTCCGTTTTCTTACGATAGTGTTTAAATATTCTCGGGATAATGTCATCACAAAAAAACTGATTAGCACTTAGGTAGTAAAAGGGTGGTAAATTAATCCGATTATGGACCTCCCCAATCGTAACCCGCCACTGCATGAACTCTTCATCAATCTTATCAGGGAAGAGTGAAAGCAAGTATTTCTTCATGGTGATTTTTAACTTCTCCACCGTTGAAAATTGATCGATAATGGCTTTAAGTCCCGGAAGTGTCGTCACATGAGCATAGAAGTTACGAACAATCTCCTCAGCATCCTTCTCAATAACCATACGAATCTCTTTAAGAAGGCCTAGCTGTTCCCCATCTATTCTCAGTAAGCGAATCGATTCATCTAAACTAAATTGGTGTAGTTGAATCACAAAGTTCACCCTCTCTTAGTTCTTATACTATCTGCCTTATTTTTTCCAGTGAATGCCACTCCCACATTTAGTGCCGTCAACGATCCTCTACCTTTTTTAAAGTAATTCTTATTTCCACACTTCTATAACGAATATCAAAAATCCTGCTGATTTAAAATATTATGCTTTAAATACAACAAAGAGAGCCCTTATATCAGGCCCTCTTTGAACTGTTCGTATTTTCTATTTCATCGTCATGTAATTCACCCAGCACGACGTTGGGGTATGGGATGGGAAGCTATACGGGAGAAAGGCTCGAGTTCGTATACAGTCGTTAACGGTTCAATGGATCCATCCGACAAAACTTCATAAATCTTAACCTCTCCGCCTCCCCTCGTCCATTCGTGGCAACATTCACCACAGTAATAACGTTCGCGGCCGATCCGGCCGACATTTCGCGCACCACATATTGGGCATATATTCATGTTCCAAGCCAACTCCTATCAAGGATTTCCAAGATTATCTACATTATAGCCTAAAACAATTAACGGTTCCTTAAGAAATTGTGAAGCTTTTGTGTCTATTTCGCACTATACCCGTCTGTACTGCGCTTTTCCTGTTTCATAAAGATTGTTTCCTTCGTGGTCAATGATCACCATGACTGGAAAATCCTCTACAACTAAACGTCGAACGGCTTCCGTGCCTAATTCCGGATAGGCAATCACTTCCGCCGAAACAATGCGCTTAGCAATTAGAGCACCTGCTCCGCCAATCGCTCCGAAGTACACCGCACCATGTTTCTTCATCGCTTCAATCACTTCCGGGGAGCGAAGCCCTTTACCGATCATGCCTGTTAGTCCGTTGGCTATGAGCGTAGGCGAATAAGCATCCATCCGTCCGCTTGTTGTTGGTCCAGCTGAACCGATCACTTGCCCCTCCTTAGCTGGTGATGGTCCAACGAAAAAGATCACTTGATCCTTTAGTTCAAAAGGCAGATCAAGACCTCCCTCCATTGCCTCAACCATTTTTTTATGAGCAGCATCGCGACCAGTATATATAACACCGCTAATCAAGACGTTGTCCCCAGCTTTTAGACCTTTGAGTTTTTCTTGGGTCAGAGGAGTTTCAATGCGTATGACTTCACTCATTTGCTTCCCCTCCCTTGCAAGGTGATTTCCTTATGTCTTGTTGCATGGCAACCAATATTTACTGCAACTGGCATACCTGCAATATGGGTCGGATACACTTCTAAATTGACAGCCAAAGCAGTTGTTACACCGCCGAACCCTTGGGGACCAATTCCTAAACGATTTATGCGCTCTAATAATTCCTCCTCAATCTTCGCCAGACGCTCTTCTGGATTATGGTTTCCTACTTCACGAAGTAAGCTCCTTTTAGCTAGAAAGGCGGCTTTTTCCATCGTTCCACCCACGCCCACTCCGACAATAATAGGGGGACAAGGGTTCCCACCCGCTCGATCAACCGTGTCCACGACAAATTGCATCGCACCCTCTAAGCCTTCAGAAGGCTTGCACATTTTTACGCCCCCCATATTTTCACTGCCGAATCCTTTAGGGGCAACGACCAGGTGGAGTGAATCGCCGGGAACAATATCATAATGAATCACTGCCGGTGTATTGTCGCCAGTATTCACTCGCTCAAACGGATCTTTAACGACGGATTTGCGCAAATATCCTTTCTCATACCCACGACGCACTCCTTCATTAATGGCCTCAGCGAGGCCTCCTCCAACAATGTGCAAATCCTGCCCTATTTCCACAAAAAGTATTGCCATCCCGGTATCCTGACACATGGGAACCCTTTCACTGTGAGCAATATCAGCATTTTCGATCAGACGTTCGAGCACCTCTTGTCCTAAGGGAGAGCGCTCATCCTTTAAGGCCTTCTGAAAACC
>JAUZPJ010000223.1 GCA_030706025.1 Bacillota bacterium
GAGTACTTGATGGATCGGAATTAAGGTCAAGTATTGTTAAAGAATACAACATGGTTGAAAAACGTACTGTTTTCATCGAGGAAGTTTTAGCTTAACTGCAGCGGAGGATATTGAAATGACTAAAAAAAATAGCCTGAAAATAGATACGGATTTAGTTTTCAACATCTTACTGGAAACATTTCCAGATGCGCGCTGTGAGCTAGAATTTAGCACTCCTTTTGAACTTTTAATTGCCACCATATTATCTGCGCAATGTACAGATGAGAGAGTAAATATCGTCACTGCTTCTCTATTTGCTAACGCAAATACTCCAGAAGGTATCATTAGTCTGGGACAACAAGAACTCGAAAATAAAATTCGCTCACTTGGTCTGTTTCATAATAAAGCAAAAAACATTTTTGAGACCTCTAAGATACTCCTTAAAAACTTCGGAGGACAAGTACCTAAGGATGTTGATCTGTTGAGGCAACTTCCCGGCGTGGGACGTAAAACGGCGAATGTTGTTGTCAGTAATGCTTACGGAATCCCTGCATTAGCGGTGGACACCCATGTCTTTCGTGTTGCACGTCGCCTTGGCATTGCTGAGGGTAAGACACCGCAAAGGGTCGAAGAGGAATTAAAACAGATATTTCCAAGCGAGAAATGGACGTTAGTACACCATCTGTTGATTTTTCAGGGTAGGCGTATTTGTTATGCGAGAAAACCGAATTGTGAAGAATGTCCACTAAAAGGTATATGTGCCGAAATTCGGAATGTGGAATGAATTAAATTATGCCTTCTTTTTGCACTTTTTTCGTGTTAAGATGTACTTTAATGTGCAAAGAGGTGGCAAAAATTGTTGTATTATAAATTCCTGAATAAATATTCATTCAATGCAAGGATCTTTTTGTTGATTTCTTTTATGACCGCACTAAGTACTGGTGCCTTTACCATGCTTTTTGGGATTGTTGTTTTGCAATTGGGCCGGAGTGAGGGCTTTTTAGGAGAAATATTGGCAATTGGACTACTGGCAACTGGAGCCTTTTCTCTGCCTGTTGGAATCTTAGCCGATTTATGGGGAAAAAAGCGAACCTTGCTTTTGGCGCTAGGCTTTACTGGAGCGGGACTTCTCGGACAGGCTACTTTGCCGTTGGGGAATCTCACTTTGGGATTCTCTATTCTATTTGGAACTGGTCAGGCCATGTTGGGTGTAGTTACTCTGCCTATTCTCATGGAAAACAGTGTTCCAAAAAATCAAACTCAATTATTTAGTCTTAATTTCGCGATTACCATGGTAGCTCAAGTTTTAGGAAGTTTAATTGCCGGAAAGGCACCAGACCTTGTTTCTTCTCAGCGAGCTTTGATAGGTTTTGCTTTACTTCAGGTGATTGCATTTGGAATAGCTTTATTTTGGCTCATGGAGAAGAAGGTTTGCTTAAAAATCCAGCCCAGTCTCTGGTATAATTTAAAAAACTATAGTAAATTGCTATCTACATCAGAACTTGTCAAGAATGTTTTTATTTACAATGCCTTGATCGGTTTTGGGGCTGGCTTGGTTATTCCCTTCTTCAATATTTTCCTAACCCAGCGGCTAAAAGCTCCAACAATTATGGTTGGGATTGTGATGTCCGTTTCACAAGTAGGAATGGCATTAGCAGGTCTTTTGGCGCCTTTTTTAATATTGAAGTTGGGTAAGGTGAAATCCGTTGTTTTTTCTCAGCTTCTTTCTATCCCTTTTTTACTAATGATTGCACTTCCGCAGTCGTTATGGGTTGTTATTCTATCCTTTCTGCTACGTAGCGCTTTGATGAATATGAGTAATCCTATTAGTTCAAGCTTTACAATGGAAATCACTCCTATCAAACAGCGTGCGACAATTACAAGCTTGATTGGAATGTCGCAGAACCTTAGTCGCGCAGGAAGTGCCACTATCGGAGGATGGTTGATGGAAAAAACGAATTACAGTGTTCCTTACTTCGTCACAGCTATACTTTATCTTTTTGCCAGCATTTATTATAAGAGAGCTTTTACTCCTCGGGAGCAGGAATTGAGTAGTGTGAAGAGAATAGAATAGGCTGTGCTATTCGTGAATTAGAAAGGATTGAGTTTCGTGAAATATGTGCGTTTTTCCAACAGGGAAGGAGAGATTGGCTATGGGTTTGTTGAGGGGGATAAGGTGCGTTTTCTTGACAAAACGTTCCTTGACCTTAACAGCAAACCAACGGATAGTTGCTTGCCCTTAGCTGAGGTTACCTTATTGGCCCCCGTAGAGCCAAACAAAGTAATATGTGTTGGACTTAATTATGCCTTGCACATTGAGGAAATGAAGCATGACTTACATGAAGATCCTGTTATCTTCATGAAGCCTCAAACTAGTGTTATCGGACCTAATGCGGAGATTGTTTATCCTAAAATAAGTCAGCGTGTAGATTTTGAGGCAGAACTTGCTGTCATTATCGGTAAATCGATGAAAGATGTTTCCGAAGAGGAAGCTGCAAAAGGAATCTTCGGTTATACTTGTGCTAATGATGTAACGGCAAGAGATATACAAAAGAAAGATGGCCAATGGACTCGGGGAAAATCGTTTGATACATTTTGTCCTATTGGACCTTGGATTGTAACTGAGATAGATCCGAGCCAGTTAGATATTCAACTCTTGCTCAACGGTGTAGTGAAACAGTCTTCTAATACAAAGTATTTTATGAGTTCTATTCCCAAACTCGTAAGTTTTATCTCGCAAGTTATGACGCTTTATCCAGGGGATGTTGTTTTAACGGGTACGCCAGAAGGGGTTGGCCCGATGCAACCGGGGGATGAGGTTGTTGTCAAGATACAATCGATTGGGGAATTACGCAACACGTTAAAATAAATGGTGTGCGTAATAAAATAACCCTGTTAGATTATGACTGGGGGTAACAAGCATGATTCGTATTGGACATAATCCGAATACCAATATGTTGCCAATGTTTCATTTCTTACCAAGAGAACATCCGTTGCTGGAGTCTGTCATTGCTGAACCTACTGGACACAATGCTATGTTAGCGGATAAACGAATTGATATGGCTCCAATAAGTGCCTTTTCGTATGGAGAACATTGGAAGGACTACGCTATTTTGCGAAACCTTTCCGTCTCGACAAGAGGGCGAGTAGGGTCAATTCTTTTATTTTCGAAGGTTCCCCTAAAAGATCTAGATGGGTTGACCGTTGCTTTGACCGATACCTCTGCAACTTCTGTAAATCTAACTAAGATTTTGCTTCACCATTTCTATGGAGTAATGCCCAATTATCTTACCATGCCTTCAGACCTTCAGGAGATGTTTGGTAAGGCAGATGCAGCGCTTTTAATTGCAGATGCTGCGATACAAGCTTACCTAAGACATCCAGAATGTTATATTTATGATTTGGGTGATGAATGGTTTCGTCGTACAGGCTGCTCCATGACTTATGCTGTATGGGCATTTCCCAAACAACTTATAATTGAGCGCAGTGATGAATTGGAAATCGTCTATCGTTTACTTCTTGATGCTAAATCAAAAGCTCTGTCTAACATGGATGAAATCGTTAAAACGTGTCAAACTATGCTTGGAGGATCGCTGGATTTCTGGAAAGATTATTTCAACCAGTTTAAGTATGGGTTAGATTCTACTTTGAGATCGGGCTTAAAGAAATATTTGGATTTGTGTTTTGAGCAAAATCTGCTGTCAAGTCGTCCTATTCTCGAGTTCTGGCCCAGGGAGTGAGGTATGGGCTATTGGGTATACCTTGCACGTTGTGGCGATAATACTATCTATACGGGTGCAACGAAAGATCTCAAAAGGAGAGTGCGTGAACATAACCGTGGTTTTTCCGGGGGTCGTGGTGCAAAATACACAGCCTCACATCTTCCTGTGACTTTGGTACAAGCATGGGAAGTCGTTTCTTGGAGCGACGCTCTTCGCTTAGAATATGCCATAAAGAGATGTACAAGAAGGGAAAAAGATCAACTTATCGCACACACGGGACATATTTTTGACCTTGCGGAACGACGAAAGTTTGCCTTCAAAATTTCTGTGGTTTCTGCCGAAATCTTGAAAGGGACTGACAATCCTAATGCCAAACCTATAGACCGTTGAAGGACGGAACCGGAACTTTTATCGCTTATTTCGAACAATATTTAAGAGGGGGAGATGCAATGCCAATCGTACAAGTAGAGTTATTAGAAGGTCGTACCATCGAACAGAAAAGGGCCCTTGTGGAGAAAGTTACTCAAGCTATCGTGGAATCAGTAGGTGCACCCGCGGAAAATGTAACTGTCATCATTCGTGACATGCCTAAAGAGAATTTAGCTAAAGCAGGAAAACTTGAATATGATAAATAATTTAAGTGTCATGATTATGGTTATTAAAGCAAAGCACGAAGAGAATTCTCTTCGTGCTTTGCTTTAAACGTTATAGGTGCTTCCTCCCAAAAATTCTCTTAAAATGGAGTTAAAGGGAAGGGTTGAAATGTCCATTGGGAGAAAAAATGATAATAGGGTTAAGAGATGAGTTGCGACATTATAATATGGAGACTCTGGAGGAATGGAAACCAATAAATGCTCAGCATAAGGTCGGAGAGCATTAAGCTCATACAATAGGCTAGAGTTAAACATCACATCGGCTTCTTCTTGATAGGGAAAAATGTTATTATTCTCTCCGCGCCGAACACTGTCCCATTGTGCGAGTGTCCGTTCAGGGGCAGTCCCCCGGAATTGATTATCTCTTACTATACGACGGATGAGACGAACATCCGTTGTTGAGACGCGATTATAGTCGTCTATATTGAGTTGAAAAAGGGCGCTAACATAGATTTTGAACATTTGGTTTCGGTCCAATGAAGGAATCAAACAAGGATTAAGGGCATGAATACCTTCAACAACAAGGATTTCATCCGGACCAAGGTGCATGTGTTTACCAACGGGGGAACGTTCACCGCGTACAAAGTCAAAGATGGGCGTTTCTACGTCTTCTCCTTTAATCAGTGCATTTAATTGGACAGCTAGCAACGATAGATCAAGGGCTTGCAAAGAATCAAAGTCATATTGACC
>JAUZPJ010000224.1 GCA_030706025.1 Bacillota bacterium
ACAGAGGGGAGCCATACTAACAAAACCGAAACAGCACGCCGGATAATACCGGATGCATCCACATCATCAAATGTGAGCATCAGAACAGATAATACTGGTGTTACGGACAGTGCCCGCATCAGCGAGATTCAAACGGGTGATTTGATGCTATACGGCTCGGACTGCCTGGTATTGTTTTATAACAGTTTTTCGACTTCTTACAGCTATACCCGTCTAGGACGAATTGAAGACCCGGCAGGTGTCGTTGAAGCGCTCGGCAACGGAAGCGTGTCCGTTAAAATAGATATTGAAAAGTAATCATCATATACTGAAAAATGAAAAGGAGATCAATTAAATGTTAGGAAATTTCAGCTATTCAAATCCCACAAAGTTGTATTTTGGAGAAGACTCGTTAAATTACTTGAACGAGGAACTTACTAAGTACGGAAAGAATATATTGCTTGCATACGGTGGCGGTTCCATTAAGAAAATCGGTCTGTATGATAAGATTATAAAAATCCTCAAAGACAATGGCAAAGAAGTTTTTGAGGATGCGGGAGTTATGCCCAACCCTACTGTCGAAAAGCTATATGAAGGTTGCAAGAGAGCCAAAGACAACAATGTAGACCTTATTTTAGCGGTAGGCGGCGGCTCGGTATGTGATTATGCTAAAGCAGTGTCGGTTTCGACCTATTGTGAGGAAGATCCGTGGGACAAATACTATCTGCGAATGGAAGACGTAGATAATAAGATCATCCCTGTAGGATGCGTTCTGACCATGGTAGGCACCGGCTCGGAAATGAATGGTGGCTCTGTCATTACCAACCATAACACCAAGCTGAAAATTGGCCATGTGTTTGGTGACAATGTGTTCCCTAAGTTCACTATTCTGAACCCCGTATTTACCTATACCATACCGCAATATCAGATGGTTGCCGGCTTCTTCGATATCATGTCGCACATTCTGGAGCAGTACTTTACCAATGAGGACGACAACACCTCTGATTATATAATGGAGGGTTTGTTAAAGTCTTTGATCCATAGTTCCAGGATCGCAGTCAAGAAGCCTACAGACTACGAAGCAAGAAGCAACATCATGTGGACTGCGACATGGGCGCTCAATACCTTTGTCGGCAAAGGCAAATCACAAGACTGGATGGTCCACATGATCGGGCAGTCCATTGGCGCCTATACCGATGCAACACACGGAATGACGCTGTCCGCCATTTCCTTGCCATATTACCGGCTCCTCATGCCTCACGGGCTTCAAAAGTTCAAGCGCTATGCAATCAACGTTTGGAATGTAAACCCTGAAGGAAAAACAGATGAACAAATCGCAAAAGAGGGACTCGACCAAATGGAAGCTTATATGAAAGAGCTTGGCCTTGTAATGAGCATCAAGGATTTGGGTGTAACTGAGGATATTCTTGACGGTATCGCAAACGGTTCTTTCATACTGAAAGGTGGATATAAAATCTTAAACCATGATGAAATCGTCCATGTATTGAAAAACAGTATGATTTGAGGATTATATTGGCTGCAAAGCTGAGTTTGCACACCCCTTATACTGCAAATCGTTGAACATTAAACAAGGGGTGTGTATTTTATCAATTTGTTGTACTTAAGCCAGTCGAGACTAGGAACTCGAACTCTTTATATTACTCTAATGTGTTTTCTGACGAGCCGATTTGGCAACTCCAGGCACGTTGAGACCGTTACTTGTCTAAGAAAACAGACACTCTGAAAGCCGCTATTTATGCGGGTATCAGAAATAGGGTGTAAAAAGTTTAATTACTAAACTGGGCCCCCCTTGAGACTGTTATTGATTTAGAAAACAGTAGGGGCTAAGAATCACCAGATTGTTCCATATTTTTATGGGCGGTCTGGCTTTTAGTTGAACCTTTCAGATTGTCCTTGACATGGGGTACACTTCATAATAAAAAGCGTAAAACTGAGATTAAGTGATTAAATTATGAATAGGGGAAAATATAGCTAATTTAGAGGATATTCTAGTGATTATAGGGATGGAATAAAAAGGGATAGTGAATATAGATAGGTAGGTAGGCTAAATACTGAAGATGAGTAGGCAAAATAAGAATAATGGGAATATGTGGATATAAAATGAAAAGTATTTATTGTCGATACTGTGAATTTGGTAAGGGATTGCGATGAATCTATTAAGTTGATTTAAATAATGTATTATGCTAACATTGATTTAGTTTTCTAGAGTCCGCAGTTTATTACTGGCTGGTCCGAGAGAAAACGCACAGGGCACTGTTACACGGAAGGATAAAAGGGGCTGTCTCATAATGATGTCTGAGGACATTCATTAAAAGGACAACTCCTTTTCACTTTAGAAAAAATAGAGAGTAAAATCTGCAGAAATATGGCTAATTTAACAGATTCACTACCTAAGTATAGTTTGGTGAAATTATAAAGGAGAGTGTGGTATGCCCCAAAAAAGCTATTATTTAAAGCGCAGAGCAAAGGAACAATTATCCGGCAACTGGATTCAA
The DNA here is from genome assembly GCA_030706025.1 of Bacillota bacterium. Taxonomy (GTDB): domain Bacteria; phylum Bacillota; class Desulfitobacteriia; order Desulfitobacteriales; family Desulfitobacteriaceae; genus Desulfosporosinus. Next base: position 2,496 of record JAUZPJ010000224.1, read on the forward strand.
GCTGGAATTGTATGCATTATTACCTGGTTTCTTACGATAGCCCTTATAGATGGGAATCCAATTCATACCGTTCAAAATGTTTGGCATAATGGGGAACTGATACAGGTACCCACTACACACTCATCCAGTGGTTTTGGTAGTTTATTAAGCTTCATTTTAATGGGTCCAGTGACGCTCGGGGTATCAGGCTTTTTTCTTAAGTTAATACGGAATGAAAGACCGGCGATTGAGGATATGTTTGGTGGGTTCAAATTCTTCATACAAGCTTTTGTTCTCAACTTTCTGATTACACTTTTTACAATTTTATGGAGTTTACTTCTTATCATTCCGGGAATTATTGCCGCTTTACGCTATTCCATGTCCTACTACATCCTGAAGGATAACCCAAATTTGACGGCGTTTGAAGCATTGAACCAAAGTAAACACCTGATGGTCGGCTTTAAATTTGGACTATTTAGATTATATTTGAGTTATATTGGTTGGTTTCTCTTAGGGGTAATAACTCTCGGTATAGCATTTATCTGGGTAACTCCCTACTTCAAGACGGCTAAGGCTAACTTTTACCAGGACTTAATCAACAACCAAAAATATATATAGCTTTGCGCGAAAGGTCAGGCAAAAACCGGGTACCCCAAACCGACATCGTTTCGTCCGTCCGTAGGATGAGGATTGGTTTAGGGGTACCTGTTTTAAACTTTACTTTTCTGTGGTAACGGCTACTGAATTTCAATTTCTGCATATAGCGTTTTCCCATGAGTCCAGATATATTTCATACATGATTTGTCCTAGCAACTTATTAATTATTATGATAAAGCTTGTACCTTCACCAAACTCACTTTCTACTGTAATGGTTCCGCTCATCCGGTTCAGAGATTCTCGAGCAATCGCAAGTCCTAAGCCAGTGTCGGGAATAGACTGCGTATCAAATCCTCGACGGAAAATACTTTTTAGTACCCCAAAAGCATCCTCCGGCAAGATAAATTTATTCAATTTTAACTCGAGTTCACCCCTGTATTTTCTTAATACTTTATTCTTTAACCATAATGAAAAATTATGGGCTCTCTCAACGATAAATTACGGATGATGAAACAAGACGCGCAAACCTTACTAAAGGCACCACACAGCACAAACGAATCTACAGTGGCCGCTACGCCTTATCAGGGATGGTGTTCTGCGCACATTGCGGAGACATCTACCGCAGAATCAAATGGAATAATCGGGGCTGCAAGTCTACGGTTTGGCGCTGCGTTAGCAGAGTTGAAAAGGACGGTCCCGACTGCCCAGCAAGAACAGTTCATGAAGAACTCCTTCACGAAGTGGTGGTAAAGGCGATAAATGAAGCCTTCCGTGAAAAGGAAGATATCCTGCCGCTTTTAAGGGGAAACATTGAAAGCAGTCTGGAAGAGAATGCTGCTGATCGCATTGTAGCGGTTGATGAGAAGATAAAAGCACTCCAGCAGGAGCTTCCAGCAACAGCCGATATGAAGAACTCCGGTGATGAACTTGGTATGGAGATTAGAAGACTACGCGATGAGAAGCAGGCCATTCAGACCGAGGAAGCTTCCCGTCAAGACTTAAAGGAACGAATTGACGAGTTGATGGATTTCCTTAATGGCTTACCTTGCGATCTTATCGAGTACGATGAGCAGTATGTAAGGGCACTCTTGGAAAAGATAACTGTCTACGATGACCATTTCATTGTGGAATTTAAGTCCGGAATTGAAATCCAAATTGACGAATAATCGATACAACACTACACCCGCAGATCTTTTCGCAGAGTCGCGGGCTTTTTCTTTGTAAACATTTATGGTTTATATTGTAAATTAAAACCAAATGGTTTACGATATTTCTATTGAGGTATGGAGGGACTAGAATGAAAACTTCGGACATGATACGACAGCTATGTGACCAAATGAATATTAGTGTTTCCGAATTGGCTAGACGGTTAGGCCAGTCCCCGCAGAACTTTGGGAAAAAGCTGAAGCGTGAGACTATTACCTTAGAAGAACTTAAGGCCATAGCAGACGTGATGAATGTTAAGTTTGAGCAGGCTTTCATTCTGCCCGATGGTAATGAAATAAAGACAGGAAGCGAGTGAAGGAGGCGGCCTAATATGATGATTAGCCCGGAAGGCTACTATGAAGAGTATCTCAAAGGAAAAACTAAAGAACAGATTATGACCGCCATCCGTGGGCTTAAGCAAGAAATAGGTCGTCTTAAAAATACGATGGAAAAGCCCGGACTATGGCCAAGAGCCTATTGTGCATCCTAGTGAAGATACGCGCATTCACTGGACTCGTGAATACTTGGAAAGAGCCAAGCAAGCCTATGCAGAAGCTGGTGGAACTTATACCTTATCATAGTCAGAAGAAAAGGTTGCTGACTTTGACGCAAATATGGATGCCATCTGCAAGATTACCTTTAGCATTGGCGGTTTCTTTGGTGGCTACCGTAGTTATGTTGTAGAACTATCAGATGGATTGAAAGCCTATACAAAATTATGGGAAGATGAAGAACCACTTTTATTGTTAGATGATGATAAC
>JAUZPJ010000225.1 GCA_030706025.1 Bacillota bacterium
GACCATATGATGGAAGACAAGGAAATCAATGTCGAAGTTGGCTCAATGATTCTTAACCCTGGTTTTAAGGTATTTGATGCCTCCAGGTTAGATTATTACGGATATGGCAAAATCAAAAGCGTTGTTACCAGTCTTGAGTTTGAGCGCCTTCTCAGTGCTTCCGGACCTTTTGACGGCCATTTAGTAAGACCTTTCGACCAAAAAGAACCCCAAAAAATTGCTTGGATTCAATGCGTCGGTTCTAGAAACGTCAAGTATGAGAAGAATTACTGTTCCGGCGTATGTTGTATGTATGCTATCAAGGAAGCCGTTATTGCCAAGGAGCATAGCCATATCCCGGTCGATACAACGATCTTTTATATGGACATGAGAACTCCTGGCAAAGATTTTGAGAAATATTATAATAACGCCAAAAACAACCAAGGCGTTAACTTTATTCGCTCCCGTGTTTATGAAGTAGTAGAAGCTACTGATGGTTCTGGTGATGCTGTTATCAGATACTCCACGGAAGATGGGAAAATTGAAACAGCACAGTACGATCTGGTGGTCCTATCCGTTGGACTCGAACCAGGGGATAGTTCTAAGGAACTCGCCCAATTATTAGATCTTAAGGTTAATAAATTTGGCTTTGCCGAACTAGAACCTTTAACTGGTGTGTGTACGTCAAAAGAAGGGATTTTCGCTGCAGGTGCATTCAGCGGTCCCCGAGATATTCCGGAAACTGTAATGCAAGCCAGTGCAGCAGCTGGTGCAGCCTCGGCTTTGCTCGCTGAAAAACGCGGCACTCTTGTCAGTGAAAAAGAATATCCACCTGAACTCGACGTAGCAGGTGATGTTATACGAACTGGTGTGTTTATTTGCCATTGCGGTGTTAATATTGGCAGTGTAGTCAATGTTCCATCAGTTGTCGAGTATGCTAAAACACTACCAACTGTGGCCTATGCTACGGACAAGATATATGCTTGTTCGCAAGATGCTCAAGCCTCAATGAAAGCCTTGATCGCTGAACACAAATTAAACAGAGTTGTAGTTTCTTCTTGTAGCCCGCGAACACATGAACCTTTATTCCAAGAGACATTGAAAGAAGCAGGCTTGAATGCTCACTTGTTTGACATGGCCAATATTCGTGACCAATGTTCTTGGGTTCACATGCATGAACCTGAAAAAGCTACCGAAAAGGCTAAAGATTTAACAAAGCTAGCGATCATTCGTGCCTCAATGCAACAACCTGTACAGCCAATCTTTATGCCAATGAATCATGCTGCTTTGGTTATCGGTGGTGGGGTAGCTGGAATGACAAGTGCACTATCGCTGGCGGATCAAGGTTATGAAGTTCATCTTGTAGAAAAAGACCAAGTTTTAGGCGGAGTTGCGAAAAGATTCTCAACTGGCTTCAGAGGGGAAGATATGAAGGCTTTCCTTGCTGGGTTAATTGAAAAAGTCAATAACCATCCGAACATTAAACTCCATATTGGTTCCGCCATTAAAGATGTTGGAGGTTTCCTTGGGAATTTTACAACAACATTAGAAAATGGAGAACAGATTGCGCATGGTGTTGCAATTCTGGCCATTGGAGGTCAAGAATATAAGCCTCAAGAATATCTTTACGGCCAAGATGCTCGTGTCATGACCCATATCGAGTTGGATGAAGCGATGTTTAGTCATGATGCAATCGTTGAAAATGCACAAAACTATGTCTTCATACAATGCGTTGGCTCACGTTGTGAAGAAAATCCCTATTGCAGCCGTGTATGCTGTACGAAATCCGTTAAACTTGCTTTAAAAGCAAAGCAGAAAAATCCTAAGGCTAATGTCTTTGTCCTTTATCGTGATATGCGCACCTATGGCTACTTCGAAGAAGACTATGAATTAGCGCGACGCAGTGGAATCATTTTCATTCGCTATAGTGAAAATCAAAAACCTGTGGTTGCTAAAGGATGGCAGACCTTACTCGTTACAGTGAACGATCATGTTTTAGATCGTCCGATCGAAATTGAAGCCGATGTCATCTGCTTGGCTGCTGCGATCAAAGCACCTGAAGACGGTCAACAACTCTCGAAATGGTTTAAGATTCCTCGAAATGCTGATGGTTTCTTCCTTGAAGCTCATATGAAATTACGGCCTGTCGATTTCGCTACCGAAGGTGTCTTCATGGCTGGTATCGCTCATAGTCCGAAAAATATGGAAGAAGTCATTTCTCAAGCTAAAGCTGCTGCAGGACGTGCAGGTGTAGCTTTATCGAAAGAACAAGTTGAATCTGCAGGTTTAAATGCCTTCGTTGATAAACGTAAATGTACAGCTTGTGGTACATGTGAAGCAGTATGTTCGGCTAAGGCCGTTTCAGTTGATATGACTAATCATGTAGCTGTTGTTAACGATGCCCTATGTAAAGGATGTGGAGCTTGTGCTTCAAGCTGCCGTTGTGGTGCTATCAATCTCCGTGGATGTACGAATCAGCAAATCGTTGAAATGTTGAACTCCCTATAAACTGAATAATGAGGGAAGGTAGATGATTATGGGAGAAAGTCAAGAGAATCTAAACCAATCAGAAACAAATGTGTTCAATCCTAAAATTGCTGCTTTTCTGTGTAACTGGTGTAGTTATGCAGGCGCAGATTTGGCGGGTGTAGGAAGAATTCAATACCCCCCAACTATTAGAACGATTAGAGTCCCTTGTTCGGGAAGAATCAATCCCTTGTATATTTTAAAAGCAATGGCTAACGGTGCGGACGGAGTCTTAGTGTCTGGCTGTCACCCTGGAGATTGTCACTATATTAGTGGGAACTATGTTGCTCGCAGAAAGTTTGCCCTTATCCAATCACTCTTAAAACATGTTGGTTTAGAAGAGGGTCGGGTTAACTTTTCATGGGTATCAGCCGCGGAGGGCGGACGTTTTGCAGAAGTTGTGAAAGGGACTACAGAGCGTGTTGCTGCTCTAGGCCCGAATAATGGCGTATTTAAAGTAGCAGACAGGAGGGCAACGGATGAGTAACATCATAGATGATATCCGAGAGACGGCCCGCCAATTACTGGCTGACGGGAAAGTTGACGTTGTTATTGGATATGAAAAAGGTTCTTTACCCTTAAAAGCAACGCCTTGCTTTGTACGTTCTCCACAAGATATCACGAAATTAATCTGGGACGAGACCTGTGAAAATAATCTGGCGGCATATGTCAAAAAGACCCCCGGGAAAAAAGCAATTATTGCTAAGGGGTGCGACAGCCGGGCATTAGTCGTTTTACTGCAAGAAAACCAATTGGTACGTGAAGATTTATATATCATCGGGGTTTCCTGCCAAGGGGTTATCGACAAGAAGAAAGTTGAAGCTGTAACCGGAGAAATTATCTCAGCAAGCATTACTGATGGTAAAATATCGGCTCAAGGTATGAACGGTGATAAAGAGTTTACGTTTGATGAACTAAAGGATGCCACATGCCAAACTTGCCGTTATCCCAATCCTATCATCGAGGACATTCATATTGGGGGCACTGTTGATGCAGCTCAGCAAGCCGTAGCCTTTGAAGATGTCATTGAAATGGAAAACAAATCGATCCAAGAACGACAAGTTTACTTCCGTGAACAAATGAGTAAATGTATTCGTTGCTACGCTTGTCGTAATGCTTGCCCTATGTGTTACTGCCAAGAATGTTTTGTAGACAGCAATGCGCCTAAGTGGTTGACAGGCGGAGTTGACCCGGCTGAAAACCTTATGTTCCAAGCTGGCCGTGCCCTCCATTTAGCTGGTCGCTGTGTTGACTGTGGTGCTTGCAGTCGTGCATGTCCGCAAAATGTTGATATTCGTGCTTTAGGTCGTAAGCTTGCAAAAGATTGTCTCGAAATGTATCAGCATGAATCTGGTATTAATGTTGACGTTAAACCAGCTCTTAATGAATACAGCACAGAAGATCCAGAAGCGTTTTTGGTAAAGGAGTGAGGTGAATAAAATGAAGATAAGTAAAGAGAAATTTGGCCAATCATTCGACGCTCTAGCTGCAGATTACCAAATGATAGCTCCGGTTAACGATTCAGGGGCAGTAAATTTCAAAGCTGCAAAGAGCTTCTCAGATGTCAAACTAGATTATCTGAATTCCAAACTCCCTCCAAAATCACTTTTGTTCCCTCAACATGAAACACTATTGTCTTACAAAAAAGAAGGCAAAGATGTCATAGTCAAGAACGAATTGAACGTAGGGAAAACTATCTTTTTTGGAATCAGACCATGTGATGCAAAAAGTATGCTCCTTTTAGACAAAGTTTTTAAGAACGATATGTTCACTGACCCCTATTATTATGAGCGTCGTAACAATACTACGATCATCGGGGTCGCCTGTAACAAAATTGCCCCAAATTGTTTTTGCTCCTCTTTGGGTCTCTCTCCTGCCAGCAGTGAAGGATCTGACATTTTCTTAGTTGATCTCGGTGATTCCTACCAAATTGAGGCCGTTACAGAAAAAGGTAAAGACTTATTAGCTAAAATTCAAGGTCTTGAAGAACTATCCAGCGCCGATCAAGCTGTGGTTGATACCGTAAAAAGTGCCAAAACTGCATCCGAAGTCGATGTCGCTGTGATCACAAGTAAACTTGACTCCATGTTCAATCATTCGTATTGGGATAGTCTTGGAGAAAAGTGCCTTGGCTGTAATGCTTGTACTTTCTCTTGTCCTACCTGCCATTGTTTCGATATTTCTGAGGAATATCGTAAAAATGAAGGAAGTAGGGTAAGAACTTGGGATTCTTGTATGGCACCCCTCTTCACGCTGCACGGTTCCGGTCATAACCCCAGAAATAACCAAAATGCACGTTGGCGCCAGCGTTTGATGCACAAGTTCAACTATTTTGTCCATAACAATGGAGATATGGCTTGTGTAGGCTGCGGCCGCTGCATAAAGAGTTGCCCAGTTAATTTGGATATCCGGCAGGCCATTGATGGGGTCAACAAAGCAGAATTGGTGGTGGAATAATGCAACAGAACCCTTATTTACCGATTACAATGAGGCTGGTTAAAAACCTCGTTGAAACTGAAGATCGGAACATTAA
>JAUZPJ010000226.1 GCA_030706025.1 Bacillota bacterium
AAAGATAGAGAGTAATTAAGGATCTGCGCCTTAAATGCGCAGATCCTTAAAGTTGTCTTGCTTTGTTACCAACGACGATGACTCCACCGGGGAAAACGAGGGTGGTGGTGCCAATCCCATCTTCTATACCTACGAAACCATCTATTCATAGTAATCACTCCTAATGTTGAATTTTGAGCCTAATACATAATTCTCAGTCTGTATATTCCATTATATGGAACATACAATTTGTCAGGTTCCGCGTCTTAAGGAGTTTTTCCTAATTCCTTATTGAAGAAGAAAAACTGGCAACCTTTCGAACGTTCTTCTTGTTGAGAGAGAAAACGTTCGAAAAATGGTTGACCTAGGTCATCATTTCTTGTAAAATGTCATTAAGACAGGTGAATAGTGTGTTCATATAGTAGCAGAGATAAGGTCTGCAAGTTTCTACCGGACTGCCGTAAATAGTCCGACTATGAGCGAAAGTGTACCTAGGGCCACAAGTCCAAGTGGTACAGGTCTAAAACCATTGTGAAAGTCTTAACGATGTTTTTGGATTACACCGAAGGGATAAAAACCCAGGCGGGCAGGTTTCTCTCGATTTTTTGAGTTGAAAACTGTTCGTTTGGGTTTTTTAATTTCCTTGTATCGTTTCTTTAGCTCATTGACTTATGGACGCATGTACCATTAATCGACTACAAGGAGTGGAGTGACTGGTGTTTACAGTAAAAAATATAGTTCAACCGGAAAGCCTGGATGAAGCTTACCAGATTCTTTGTGAGAAACGAAATAACACTATTCTCGGTGGTTGTGCTTTTCTGAAAATGGGTTCTAAACGAATTGGTACAGCACTCGATCTCTCCGGACTAGGACTTAACTATATTAAAGAGCATGATGATTTTGTCGAAATCGGAGCTATGACAAGCTTAAGAGAGGTTGAAACTAACTCGCTGTTGGGTCAGTCTTTCAATGGTGTGCTTCCCAAAGCAGTTCGAACTATTATCGGGGTTCAATTCCGAAACGGTGTAACTGTGGGTGCTTCGGTATTTTCTAGATATAGTTTTTCTGATCTAATCACGGCCTTATTGGCATTAGACACTGAAGTGGAGTTGTACAAGAATGGGAGAATGCCATTAGAGGACTTTTTAAGTAAGCCTTGCGAAAAGGATATTCTAGTGAGAATTTGGATTAAGAAAAATGAGCGGCAAGCGGATTACCAGGGCTTTAGAAATTCGGCCAGCGACTATTCGATCCTTAATGTTGCTGTTTCAACGCTTGATGATTGCTGGACAATTGTTGTGGGGGCTAGACCGAGAAGAGCGGCAATAGCTAAGTCCGCCTCGGCGACTTTGTCCACGGAAAGCGTAACTGACACAATGATTGAAACTGCTGCCCAAAAAGCTGCAGAAGAGTTATCTTTTGGCACTAACATGAGGGGGACGGCTGAATACCGTCAAGCTCTTTGTAAAGTATTAGTCAAGAGGGGAATTAAGGAGGTTCTGCAATGCAAATCGAAGTAACGATTAATGATAAATTAGTCACTTGGGACGTAGCAAACGATGAATTTCTAGCGGATACTTTAAGAGCTCACGGACTCCTTAGCGTTAAGAAGGGGTGTGAAACAAGCTGTTGCGGACTCTGCACAGTCTGGATTGAGGGAAAACCAGTTCTTTCATGTTCGATCTTGTCTCTGAGGGTTCACGGTAAAAAGGTTACAACCATAGAGGGAGTCCCAAAAGCTGCTGAAGAATTTGCCCGCATTCTTAGTGCGGAAGGGGCAGAACAATGTGGTTTTTGCAGCCCGGGCTTCATTATGAGTGTTCTCGCCATGAAAGAAGAGCTGGTAAATCCTTCGGAAGAAGAAATTATTCATTATCTAACGGGTAATTTGTGCCGTTGTACAGGGTATATGGGGCAGCTAAGAGCGGTTAAAACCTACCTGGGGGTGGCCTAAGAAATGGAAAACATTCGCATGAAAAATGTGGGCCATGGCGTACGCAAAATTGATGGTATGGCCATTGCTACAGGCAAACCGGTTTATACCCAGGATTTAGTCAAAGATAATGCTTTAGTTGTTAAAATTCTAAGGAGCCCACACGCTTTTGCTAAGATTACTTCCATTGATATCTCAGGTGCAGAGAAGGTGGAGGGTGTGGAATGCATTCTTACTTATAACGATGTTCCTAAAGTGCGATTTACCTTAGCCGGACAATCGTATCCTGAGCCATCCCCTTATGATCGTTTGATTCTCGATCAGATCGTTCGCTATGTGGGAGATGAAGTGGCGATTATCGCTGCGGTCGATGAAAAAACTGCGCTTTTAGCTATGCAGAGGATTAAGGTTGAGTATGAAGTACTGGAGCCCGTTTTAGATTTTGAGCAAGCTTTAGGACATTCTTCAGTGGTTCATTCCGAAGAGGATTTGCTTGTTAATTTTGATATTGGACTTGATAAGGACAAAAATATTGCCTCCTCCTATTACGAAGCAGTGGGAGATGTTGAAGAAGAATTCAAACGTTGTGCAGTGGTTGTTGAGGATGTTTATTATCCACAAGCTCAGGCCCATACAATGATGGAGACCTACCGCTCGTTCACTTACTTGGATCATACAGGGAGGTTAGTCGTGGTAAGTTCCACACAAATTCCCTTTCATATAAGAAGACAGTTAGCAAAAGCGTTACAGATCCCTGCTAGTAAAATCAGGGTGATTAAACCAAGAATCGGTGGAGGATTTGGCGGAAAACAAACGGGGGCGGGAGATGTTTTTGCCGCCATCGTAACCTTGAAGACTGGGAAACCAGCCCTCATCATATATGATAGAAAAGAAACGTTTAGCAGCACGACCAGTCGCCACGCCATGAGATTGAAGGTCAAACTAGGGGCTGATTCGGACGGAACGATTCGTGCGATCGACATGGATGTTTTATCCGATACAGGGGCATATGGGGAACATGCTCCCACCGTTTTAAGCTGCGTTGGCCATTACACTCTGCCACTTTACAACAAAACGAAAGCAGTTCGTTTTAATGGACATGCTGTGTATACCAATAAAATGCCCGCGGGAGCTTTCAGAGGGTATGGAGCTACCCAAGGAACGTTTGCCTTAGAATCAACCGTTAATATGTTAGCAGAACAATTAACGATGGATCCTACAGAGATACGCTTAAAGAACATCAGCAAAGTAGGAGAAACGTTCTTAACGGGTCAGGGGGTAATTTTAGGAAGCTCGACTTTAGATAAATGCATTCTCAGAGGCAAAGAATTGATCGGATGGGATAGCAAATTTCCATGCCGCGATATCGGTCAAAATAAAGTGAGAGCCGTGGGCATGGCGATCACGATGCAGGGTTCGGGAATAGCCAATATTGGTACTGCATCAGCAGAGATTCGATTGAATGATGATGGGAACTTTACCCTTCTTATCGGTGCAACAGATATGGGAACTGGATGTGATACGATTCTTAGCCAGATGGCTGCGGAGATTTTGGAGATCCCGATGGAAATGATTATAGTGAACGCTGGGGATACAGATACTTCCCCTTATGATCCGGGGTCTTACGCTTCGAGTTCAACCTATGTTGCGGGAACGGCCGTAGTTAAGGCAGCAGAGGAACTAAAAACAAAACTACTGCAACAAGGTGCGTTGTTTTTAGGGGTTCCTTCGGAGGAAGTCGAACTAAACGGATTGGCAGTTCGTACAGTTAGAGGGGATCAAGAAATAAGTTTTGCTAAGATAGCAGAACTTACCATTCTGGGTGCAGGAAAACTGCAACTCGTTGGTTTTGCAACATTTGGAAGCGAAATTTCCCCTCCACCTTATGTGGCAGGTTTTGCGGAGGTTGAAGTTGACCAAGAGACAGGAAAAGTAGACTTGATTGACTATGTTGCTGTCGTAGATTGTGGGACAGTGATTAATCCTAATTTAGCTCGCATTCAAGCTGAAGGTGGGATTGTTCAAGGTATAGGAATGGCTCTCTACGAAGAGGTCAACTATAATGATTCAGGTAAGATGGCGACAAACTCGTTTATGCAGTATAAAATTCCATGCCGCAAAGATGTCGGGAAAGTGCGAATTGAGTTCGAGGAAAGTTTTGAACCCTCAGGACCGTTTGGAGCAAAATCGATAGGGGAAGTAGTCGCTAATACCCCACCGCCTGCCATTTCTCATGCAATTTTTAATGCCTTAGGGGTAAGAGTAAATCATTTGCCGATCACGCCTGAGAAGGTGTTCATGGCAAAACAAAAATGAAAAAACGTTGGGACTAATATGTTGTTAAAATTACACTCTTGCTAATGAATTAATAAATTGTTATTAAATTTACACCCTAGCACCATGGAAACTATGAATTGGTGCTAGGGTGTTTTTTTGGATACTTCATGCATGGCTATAACCAAGGGGTTTTAGGAAAGGGAAGATTGTTTGTTTAAGTTAATTCTTATTTCTCGAAATCTCTATAAAGCATGCTAGGCTGAACCCCATGGTTATTTTGGTACTTGCCCGAACAATATTTATCGTAATCCCCTTCAATTAAGTGATAAAAAATCTGACATATCTCAACTCCTGAGTAAATACGGATCGGATGAACACAGTGCATCTCTAGTGTCCAGTAACCCGCAAATCCGACATCTCCAAAACCAGCAGTTACATGAATATATAAGCCAAGTCGACCTATAGATGATCTGCCTTCTAACATTGGAACATATTTATCGGTCTTTGTATATTCAACCGTTCTACCTAAATAGAGTCTACCCGGTTCTAGTAAGAGACCTTCTTCTGGGATCACTAAGGAGCTTACTTCATTTATCGTTTTCATATCGAGAATTGGGTCCGTGTAAATAAGTAGTTCGTGATGTAGGGTGAGATTATAACTATTGGGATTCAATTGGTTTTCATTAAATGGCTCGATAATGATTTCGTTACCGAGCTTGTTTTGGATTTCCTTCCCAGATAAGATCATAGCGTACCTCCCTAATACTAGGTAATTCGTTGTAATGAATCAATTCTAACATAGAAACCTGAGATACAACAATTTGTTCCACAGAATAGACTTAATAG
>JAUZPJ010000227.1 GCA_030706025.1 Bacillota bacterium
AAACGTCTGATTTAATACTTGCATTCAGGGTGGCTGCCCAAGTGTTCCTTTGCTTATTATAAGTTTTATAAAGCGTCTCGAAAGCGTCTTTACGTACAGTCTGTTTTGGGCTCTCCATAAACTGAATAAAATTGCCCTTGGTTAATTCCACTGTTTGACCCGATTCATCCTGAATACTCGGAAATTTAAGATCTGCATTATTTGCCATGGAAAAAATAGCACCTGGCGCCTCTGCTAATTCGCCCATTTGAGCTAACAGTTTCTCCTCCGCTGAACCAAGAATATGTTCCTTCTTACGCAGAATATCTTCCAATGCATGGTTGTAAAGTTCTAAATTAGGAACCGTAGAGCGAAATTCCTCTAACCGCTCTTCCGACATGGCTAACAATTCTGGAACTACAAAGGACACTGCACTACTCACTTTCACGGCAAGAGCCCCTGCCCGTTCTGTCAGGGCTTGATAGGTTGCATTACGATTATCTTCATCTCGCCTCATTCGAGCGTAAGAATAAATTTCTTCAAGACGTAAACTTATATCATCCATCCATTCAAAACACTTTATTAGAGTATCTGGGTTATCGGCTAAATGTCCTTCGAATTGACCACCTTCTCCTAAGTGAGTATCAACATAGGCAAATTCTTTTTCCCATTGCTCATTACTAGAAAAAATATCTTCCAAGTGCCACTTATTGACCTCCGGAATTTCCGTTCTTGACCTTAGGCGTTGTTGTTCCACAATTTCACTCTCCTAAATTAAAGTAATCTGTCTTATTATATACACGAAGAATGAAAATTACTATTTGGCAAAGCAAAACAGGCAGCGTACGTACCACTGCCTGTTTCTTCCACCTAGTCCACTTACCCCCTGGAAGGTTCCCCAACCTTCCGTCTACAATTTTACTAAACTTTTTCAATCTTTTCAAGTAATAAATTCATCTTGTTTTAGCCTATAAGAGCCAAGAATCGGACTTTTGATACAAATTCTACAACTATATTTTAACTTGCGATTTAACTTGATGATAGAGTTTTTTTGTATTATTATAGTTAGAATAATATTTAATAGGAAAGATTTTGATGCATCTCTATATAAATCAAAAAAGCCATGAGGGTAGTACCGCCCCGAGGATCTGACTCATCCCTAAAATTGATGAGTTAGACCCTTTTATTTACCGGGAGGAGATATAATATGAACAAAAAAGTAGGTTTTTTGGGACCAAAAGGGAGCTTTTCTGAGGAGGCAATTCATTTATTCCTCACCACACAGTCTGAATTGTTTGAAACACCACCTGAGCTCATTCCATACCCAACCATACCACGCTTACTATTTGCCTGTGATGATAAGGAAATAGACTGGGCATTCGTTCCTTTGGAAAATTCCACTGAAGGGCAAGTTGGCGTGACTATGGATACACTCGGCCAGACAGAGCATCTTTTTATCACCCGTGAATTTGTTCATCCCATTGACCAATGTCTTTTAACCCACGAGCCTATGCCTTTTGAACAAATCGAACGTGTTTATTCTCATGAGCAAGCTATCGGGCAATGCCGTGATTTCCTTGAGAAACACCTCCCACATGCCCAACAGGTTACTTGTTTAAGCACCGCTGAGGCAGCCCATAGAATTTCCTCTATCCGGGAAAACTGGGCGGCTATCGGACCACGCCGGGCCGCCCACCTCTATAACCTTCATCTTCTTCAAGAACGCATTCAGGATATCACATTGAATGCTACCCGCTTTGTACTCGTTGGCCATACCCTTGCCGAAATGTCCGATGGAGAAGATAAAACGTCCCTTTTGGTCATTGCGGACAATACTCCGGGGTCTTTATATCGTATTTTAGGTGAATTTGCCAAACGTCATATTAATTTAAGCCGTATTGAATCTCGACCTTCGAAAAAGAAACTAGGGGAATACGTTTTCTTCGTTGATGTCGATGGTTATGTCTTTGCCCCCCCCATTCAAGATGTCCTCGGGGCACTAAAGGAAGCAAACATCTCAGTAAGACTGTTAGGATCTTACCCTAAAGCGCTTCCCGATGAAACGATATTCTAAGGAAAGAAAAGGAGAAAGGATGATTTATCCTTCCTCCTCTTTCTATAATGGGCGTGATACTTATTGAACATCGATTATAACTGACCAACTCTAATCATATACATACAAATGGCTATGATTAGAGAAACATCTTTTGTATTAAATGAGAAATTCCGTCCGGTTCACACAGGTCGACCGTTTTGGCTGGCTTATTCTTTAATCCCTGTAACCCGGAAGGTATTTTCCACCCTGTCAATTGATTAAGATGATCAAGTGCTTCCCATTCGTCCTTCCAGTTTTTCTCTCCTTCAAGCCCCTTTAAAACATTAGGAGCAAATTTAAAAGGGCTTGCGGTTGAAGCGATCACAGTGAATGTTTGATCGTTTGTTGCGGAGAGATAGTCTTTATAAACTTTCATTCCTACAGCAGTGTGAGGGTCGAAGACATACTGATAGGTTTGATAACTTTGAGAAATTGTCTCAAGAGTCTCCTTTTCATCTGCCCAGCCGGCATAGACAGTATCCTGACAGTGTTTCAGTGTATTAGGATCAACGGTAAACGTCCCTTTGTTACTCGAATCATACCAAGCCTGAACCTTCTTCGCATCCCGTCCACTCATTTCGTAAAGAAAACGCTCAAAATTACTCGATATCAATATATCCATGGAAGGCGAGATTGTTTGAAAAAAGTCACGTTGACTGTGATAAGTGCCGGTTGCAAAAAAATCGGCAAGGACATTATTCTTATTTGAGGCACAGATAATACGGTCGATCGGAAGGCCCATTCGCTTAGCATAATACGCAGCCAGTAAATTCCCAAAATTACCGGTAGGAACCACCACATTCATATTATTCCTTGGCGAGACTTTTCCCTGCTCCATCGCCTGCAAGTAGGCCCAAAAATAATAAACAATCTGAGGCAGAAGCCGTCCCCAGTTGATAGAATTTGCCGAGGAAAAGATTAACTTTTTCTTAAGTAACTCAGCTTTTAAAGCATCTGAAGCAAAAATATGTTTTACTGCGGTTTGACATTGATCAAAATTTCCTTTGACCGCTACGACATAGGTGTTTTCTCCTTCAGTCGTGGTCATCTGGCGCTCTTGAACCGGGCTTACTCCACCTTCCGGATAAAAGACAACGATATGCATACCTTTTCTGTTCTTGAACCCTTCTAAGGCAGCCTTTCCTGTATCTCCGGATGTTGCCACAAGAATCAATACTTCTGTATCAACATTAAGCCGTTTAAGACTTAGGCTTAATAAATCGGGCAACACTTGTAAGGCCATATCTTTAAAAGCAGCCGTTGGCCCATGCCAAAGTTCCAGCACCCCAAAACTTCCCACTGAAACTAAGGGTGCTGGATTAGGCCCATCAAATGTTCCGTCGGCATAAACGTCTATAATTTTAGAAAGAGCCTCCTCAGAAAAATCCGGTAAATATGGTATCATGACACGCTTTGCGACGTCACGATAGTTCAATCCCTGAAGATCCTGCCAATCTAAGGTGGGAAAATTCGAAGGAACAAAGAGTCCTCCGCTTGGAACCATTCCTAATGTGATCGCTTGAGATGCGCTTTGATCCGAAAGATTACCCCGTGTGCTTTCGTACAATACATTCCCTCCTTAACATAAACTGGATTCATTATTTACAATCCATCCGCTGTATATTCGCCATAATGGACATATTTCCTCCCTGTATAGACAATCAAGTTTCTTAGATCTATAAATCAGCTAATTACATTGGCTTCAATTGGAGGAAAGTAAGTATATGCTGTAGAATAAATTTAAAAAAGTAAAATAGAAAGGTGGACCATAAGTGTCAGATTATTCTATTAGAAGATATCGCCAGAGCCTAATTCTAGGACTCATCGGAGTTGTTAAAAAGCTTTTTCCGGACGAACAACTTAAAATTGCCCACTCCATCCTCGACGGCGTTTATTGTGAACTAATCAACTCTTTACTTTCTGTGAGAGAAGTTCAGACGATTGAGAATCAATTACAAAACTGGGTTCTCGGTGATCAAGAACTCTGCTCAGAACCTGGAAAAGATAATTTATATCATTGCCTTATAACCAATCATGAGATAAATACAATATACCCTCCGCTAGAACGGGCGGGGTTCTTAAAACATTTCAAATTGATTCACTTTCCACCGGGGTTTATCCTACTCTTTCCCAATGCTAATAATCCCGAAATGATTGCTCCTTTTATTCCTCCGGAAAAACTCGCCGCGACGTTTTCCGAAACTCAACGGTGGTTAGAAAACTTACATCTCTCTCTAGTTAAAGATGTTAATACAATAATTGAAGCTAAGAATTCCCATGATTTGATTTGTTTAGCAGAAGCCTTACATGAAAAAAAGATATCCTCAATTGCAGACCGGATCTTTGATCAAAGACGTAATGTCCGTTTAATTTTAATTTCTGGACCTTCTTCGTCTGGTAAAACAACATTTGCCCAACGTCTCTCAACCCAATTGCGAGTCAACGGTCTTCGTCCTGTTGCCTTATCCCTCGATAACTACTTTCTTTCTCGGCAAGAAACACCCCTTGACGCCAACGGTCAATATGACTTTGATTCTTTGCAAGCCCTTGATCTATCGTTGCTAGCTGTCCAATTAAATGCACTGATTAAAGGAGAAGACGTAGAAACGCCCATCTTTGACTTTGTACGCGGTGAGCGTTCCCCCGTTGGTAAACACATGCACCTTGGTCCGGATGAAATCCTTGTTGTTGAAGGTATTCATGCCCTTAATCCTTGTTTGATTCCTTCGTTGGACCGAAACCAAATGTTCAAAATCTATGTTAGCGCCCTTTTTCAACTGAATATAGACGACTATAATCGCGTCTCAACAACGGATGTTCGTCTCATCCGTCGTATAGTAAGAGATAATGAATTCCGGGGGACTGCCCCTGAACGGACACTCGCACAATGGGACAGTGTTCGGCGCGGAGAGAATAATAACATTTTTCCCTATCAAGAAGAAGCCGATGTGATGTT
>JAUZPJ010000228.1 GCA_030706025.1 Bacillota bacterium
TGAAAGTTTTTGATGAACATTCTAAACCAGTAGCTCATGTATTTACCAATGATGAGGGGCAATACCTGCTTTGTCTTCCGCCTGGCAAATATATTATAAAGGCTGTACGCTAGACAACTTAGTCCTATTAAATTCCAAACTTTGGGGCGAGAGCCCTTTTTCCATATTCTAAAAAAATGATACTCTAAATTTGAGAATCACGTTAGAAGTTGTTAATCTGTATGTTAGTCGAAACAAGGTAAATTACCCTGTCTACGGGAGACGTCGACGTTCAGAATTAGAACAATATATAGATAGCGCTGGTCCAATAATTCCACTTGGAAATATTCCTCAATTATATGCACACATACTGGGGTATGCTCGGGCGGACCCCCTGCCCATTCAATTAAGAGTTGAATAGGTATGTCCTTGACGATGGCGTGTACTTGTTGGTCCGGGCCTTCTCCGACATACTTTACAATCACTTGTGCCTTCCCAATAACGATAACTTTTCTAAATGGCCTGTGCTGGCACAGGCTTACAACAGGTGTATTAATGACGTCAGCCCGTTTAATCTCTATGTTAACAGAGCTCGTAAGGATTTCTTCAGCAACTGGTTTGCACGGCGGAATAATACACGTTTCGTTGAGGGTTATTGGTTTGGAAGTATGTGATTGGACACAGGATTCCTTGTCATAGCCTAAGGAGTCATTTAATGGATAACCAACATCGACCAGCTCATTTTTGTGTTTTAACCATAATAGAAGTACGATTGTTTCTTCAATCGTCCGTTCATCTATTTTTATTACGTCAATATGTTCGGTATACGAACAAAGCGTAAACTTTTTCAAATCACAGTCTTCAACAGGTAGGAGGGGATGACAAGTATCACCGCCAATAAGAGCATCGAAAGGGATCTCAAAATGGGCAAAATGGACAGTTTGTTCGGGCACATCGGCTGAATATTCGATTCCCAAACGGATCATCCCGCGGATAAGAACCTTACAGCCGGCAAGGCAGCCATTATCTAGTTTTACAGGGATAAGGGCAACCCTTTTTAGATAGATTTTGCGAGTAACATGGATTATTTTCTCTAAATTTGGTTTCAAAGTTGGAATTTTAAGTTCCCCGTTCATTAGGACTTGTGTATAATGAGCAACCTCGTGTTGGTGAATAGGGCACTGCTCACTCATTTCATAGGGATGGCCCATTTCAATACTATTCACTTGAGTCACCCTCTTTCTGGGACCAATTACTTTTTTGGAGCCATACCATTATAATTATTGCTCTTTCAAAAATCCGTTCTGAGATCCTAGTTATGCTTAGGTGTTCCACACAAGCATAAACAATATAGTCTTCAAGTTTAAAGTCAGGCGGAAAGAGATGTTCCCTATGATCAGAACATGGGATTATAACTGCATTAAAGGGTAACTTACATTCGAAATAATGAACATTTTGGGCGGGTTCAGTATCTAAGTACTCGATACCCAAATTAAACGTTCCAGTGAAAACAACTTTTTTACCCTCTATACGCTCACTATGATCAAATTCTATTGAATCAACCGTTTTTGCGGAACGAATGTCTATTGTAGAGTATTTACCGACGAGCTTTTGGCTATCGGGTTTTGGCTTTGGAATCACGCACGGCCCGTTTAAGGTAATTTGAGTAAAATATTCGATAATGTCATTAGCTCCTGGACAGTGTTCAGAGCCAACTTTACCATCGATACAGAACATTATCTTTTGCATGATTTCCCCCCTTGGCATTCTCTATTACCGTGAGTAAAGAAATATGATAGGGTTTTATATATTCCCATGTATTAATGCTTACTTATGCACACAAAGAGTGCCTGAGTAAGCGTTTTAGTACTGTATGTATATCGGAATGAATGCCTGAATAATAAGAAGACAGGGCAATATACCTAAGTCTACTTCTCTTCAACCCAAAGCATGAGAACAATTTCTTTATTGAGCGTCCGGTTGTCAATTTGTGTTAGGCGGACTTTTTCAACGCAACTATGGACTACAAAATTATTGGGGAAAATCGTGTCATTTGTTGAGATCAATGTTCCACAGTCCTTTAGGATGATCCCCGTAAATGGAAGATCAAAGTGTACATGGTGCACTTTTTGATCGGGAACATCCGCAACATATTGGATCGATAACGAGATAATTCCGGCAACAATAATCTTTTTACCGGCTATCGTTCCGTCAGGTAAAGTGACCGTGAGAACTTCCACATCGTTTAATATAATCTGATGGGTTACTTTAACGATGTGCTCTTTGGGGGGTTTCTGGGGAGGTATGACAAGGTTGCCGTTGATGATAATTTCACGATAGTACTTTGCCACTTTTTGTGCATTCGGGCACAGTTCTACGACTCCCCCGTCGAGTGATCCAGTACCTGAAGTACCTACTTTACTGGTTGGATAAAAAAACATGCTGTGTTCACTCCTTTTTTATTCCGTGAACATAATAAATCGGTAAGTTAACAATACCTATAAAGAATATGTAAGAATTAGGTATTAGAGACAAATATTCATGCATGTATTTCTTACCAATTGATCTTGCTATTGTGGGCTAGCTAACAAGGGTATGCCCTTGTAGCTACGCGTTATAGACATAATTTACCAGAGGTTATAACAGAACAATTATACTTATAGTCACGTATTTTAAAGAAGGTTATTTCGGCTAGTGATAAGTTATTATGCTATCGAAGAAACTATCATGTCGCTAGACCAAAATGTTCACAATATAAAAAAGGAGTGAACACAGCATGATCTTCTGTCCGAGTGGCACCTCCGGTACTGGGTCTCTTAATGGTGGAGTGACCGAATTTTGCCCATCCCCTGAAAACCCCGCTAGATATTTTACAGAAATCATTGTGAATGGAAACCTCGTCATCCCCCCTCAAAAGCCTCCCAAAAGCCGTATTGTCAAAGTCACTCATCAAGTTACACTGCGTGATGTCGAAACTCTCCCTGTAATACTTCCTGGCTCAACCACACCTGCCGGGTACAAGATTATTGTATCTGGAACTCTTACCCTTTTTATCCAGTATGTTGCTGATGTACCGGATCAAAAAGTGCATGTAGTGCACTATGAACTTCCGTTTAATGGGATCATTATACGCGATTGTGCCTTAAATACCAGTGTCTTCTTAATTCCACCGGGCGACCCTATTCTCCCGGATAATTTCGTTGCCCATGTTTGCGTCGAGAAATTGCGGATCACTCAAATCGACAGTAGAACACTAAGTAAAGAAATCGTTCTGATGCTTTGGGTTGAACAAAAGCCCACAACCTTGTTAAAGGAGGATTAAAGGAATGAGCTGCAACTGCCCAGCGTGCACTACACCTGTTAACCCCGGTAA
The DNA here is from genome assembly GCA_030706025.1 of Bacillota bacterium. Taxonomy (GTDB): domain Bacteria; phylum Bacillota; class Desulfitobacteriia; order Desulfitobacteriales; family Desulfitobacteriaceae; genus Desulfosporosinus. The sequence continues at coordinate 3,353 of JAUZPJ010000228.1, forward strand.
TGAGTGCCCTCCTCAATTTTCCCCGGTAGGACCGGGCCATCAAGTATTTACGTTTGCGGAAATCGTGATTAATGATAACTTAATTATTCCGGAACAGAAGCCGGATGTTGAGTTCATTACGAACGTGATCAAGAATTTTCAGATCGATGACGTCGAAGTTCTCGATGTAAACTTAGGAGCGGTTCCTATGGGCCAAGTTCAAGGACGTAAAGTCATTATAGCGGGAACTTTATTCCTTGGTGTTGAGTATTCAGCTGCTGTTCCCTCTCAGGAACTTCATTTTGCTCATTATTGCGTTCCCTTTAAAGCATTAATTAAGCAACGTCCTTGCACAACGACAAATCGAGGACTGCTTCCTCCTAACTTCGATATTAATGACTACATCATTCACATTTGTGTCGAACATGAGCAATATCACGTTGTCAACACGCGCGAATTGAGCAAAGTGCTGGTTGTCCTAATATGGCTAGAGCCAAAGGCTTAAATTTACTTTAAATAGGACTGGAGGGAAACGAGAATGCCGACCTTCACCGGGTTTTTTACCGAGATTGTCATTGATCATAACTTAGTAATTCCCGACCACAAACCACCCGCCGAGTGTTTGTTAGATAGTGTCATTGACTTTGATATCACAAAAGCGGTTGTTTTCGATACCCCGTTGGAATCACCCGAAATTACCGGGGTTCCGTTAAGAAAAGTTCTTGTTGTGGGGGTAGCTCATATAATTGTTAAATACGCTGCAGATTGTCCAGACCAGCAAGTCCACGGAGCCCATTTCGATGTTCCTTTTAATGCCCTCATCGAATTGCCAGATGGACCGACTCAAGGCACGAACATCTGTATCGAACCCGTTATTGAAAAAAAAGTATTCTGCCTAGTAGATGGTCGACAAATTTCCAAGATCATTGTTGTTCGCCTCGATGTATATACCGCAGTATAAGGTCTAATTTCTTTTAGAGAAAGCAGCCAGGATTTCAAATCTAAACCCTGTCCGACGGTTTGAAGCTTACTCAAGCAGATAATCTAGGTAGGCTTTTTAAAATTCTATGCATAGAAATCTTAGAAAACTAAATTAGCAAGAGAGCCTTTCCATTGAGAAGGCTCTCTTGCTAATTTTAGTTTCCGTTGATTAATCCACTATTTAAGTCCAAACTTCTATATGCCATATTTTGGTAACCCTAATCCAAGCTATTACATATGATGGAGTAGCCTATTGCATATAGAAGGAGGTATGTACTTTGGTAAGCGTTATAAAAGACTTTATTAGTTATGAAGGAACAGCCCACCAACTGCCACAATTCACTGAACCTCTCGCAGCTATCAAAGAATTTAATGTGGCGGAGGTATTAGATCTACCACCAGCTAAGCCGGATATCGAGCTTATCCTTAATGTAAACGCTGAACTCGTGATCCTCAGCACCAAAGTCATTAGAACACCTATAGCCCAATCCTTGGAAAATCAAACCTTAACGGGTTGGAAATTGATTATTGAGGGTGAACTCAAGCAAGTGATTCAGTATGTTGCCGACGAACGATGTCAAAGTATTCATGGGTTTCATGCCAATGTTCCTTTTAGCACCTTTATTGTTTTGCCTCCAGATTTTGATGAGACTCAATGTGTTACGGTAGAGGGTTATATTGAAGACATCTATGCAGAACTAATAGGCACACGGAA
>JAUZPJ010000229.1 GCA_030706025.1 Bacillota bacterium
AAGAACAAAGATATCTCAAACATCTGGTGATCATGCCGGAGGGGTTCCACCCGTTCCCATACCGAACACGGAAGTTAAGACCTTCAGGGCCGATAATACTTGGGGCGCAGGCCCCTGGAAACGTAGGTCATCGCCAGGTAACAGACAAAAAGACTATCTCTAACGAGATAGTCTTTTTGTATTATAGTATAAGCTCCCTTCGCAATTTAATTGCATGTCCGCCTTTTTTACCTCATCATTCCTACTATTAAAGTTCCTCTTTTACTCAACGTCAAGTTTCTTTGGGCTTGGGTCAGTGGGCGACCCGCTTTAATCAAGGTCGTCAATACACCGCATTGGGATGAGTCACCTACAAGAATAAATCCCTTTAGAATGTCTCCTTGCCAAATTAGTTTTCGATATATGGACTTGTCTCCTTCCATTTTCAAGTTTTCTTCTTGCTTCCAATCTCCCGAATTCATATTGTCTGGGAGTTTCGTGATTCCAACAGACATTGCCGAGAGACCAAAAAAGTCCACAGAATTTAAGCCAAGGGATCCCGGATAAACCTCTTGTCCCCCGCACATATTTGCACCGGCAATTCTGCCTTGGGTTGTAGCATTGGGCCAAGTGGCATTTACCATGAACTTCTGGCGAACAAGGTCCCAAGTTTCTGCAATATCTCCAGCAGCATATATATTTGGAAGGTTAGTTGCTAAAGAAGAATCAACCTTGAGGCCCCTACCAATATTGAAACCGGAATCCTTCAACCCACCAACATTTGGGACAACTCCTTTGCCGACAATTACTAAATCGGCGGCAAGTACTGTTTGCGGTGAGATCATTACACCCTTAACATGGTCATTCCCGGTGATCAACTTAACCTCTGTATCTAAAACAAAGTTTATTCCATTGATTCGAAGATGTTTTTGTATTATTTCAGCTGCTTTTTGATCAAGCATTTGGGAGAGGATCTGTTTGGAGGAAACCACAACAGTGACTTCAAGCCCACGTTTTCTTAAGGCATAAGCGCTCTTTAAACTGACCAAACCTCCTCCAATCACGACGGCCTTTTGTGCTCCTCGCTCCAAAACTTTATTAATGGCTAAAGCATCTACCATGGTACGTAGAGTAAAAACTTCTGGAAGATCGGCACCTGGAATTGTGATTTTTTTCGGTGAGGATCCCATGGCGAGCAAAAGTTTGCTATAGTGCCACTCCTGTCCGTCAGAACTACGGACAATTTGCTGTGTAGGATCGATCCCGTTTACTTTGACTCCATAAACTATCTTTAAATTTAGTCGTTCAGCTAAATCAGAGTTTCGTAAGTAAAGGTGGGAAACAGGAATATCTCCTGCTAGAAAATAAGTAGTGAGACAACGTGAATAACTTGGTTCTTGTTCTGCCGTGAGAATGATGAGTTCTGACTGTTTGTCGTGCCTTCGGATCTCTTCAACTGCAAACAACCCTGCCGCGCTATTGCCAACAACGATATAAGTCATAATTTTTTCCTTCCCCTAATTAGGAAGTCCGAGTTTTTTTCGTTTGGCTCGGATATCCTCAAGAAGTCCTTGAGCTGCTTTCAAGGGATCGGTTTCTACATAGAATTTTCCTCCGATTACATCACTTAGGCCTTGGGTCAGTAGTTCAGTCACCGTTTTGCTTCCAAGAACAGGTGGAACGATACCAAGGTGAGTTGTGAGTCCCATGGTCACGGCCCAAGTTCCGATACTCAAAGCTTTTTCATGCTGAAGTTCCGGAGCACTTGCTGCCACGGGCAATGAGGCGGAATCCACCTCCAGATAGGCAGCGACCGCTGTGACCAAATCCCCAATCCTTGAATTATCAACGCAACTACCCATATGTAGGACAGGTGGAAGCGGGCCACCAAGGCCTGCAGCTTGACCAATCGCAGATAAGACGGCTTTTAAGCCTTCTCCGGCATAGGCTTCTGTTCCTTCAGAATTCATGAGTCCGGCCTTAGCAAGGGCATGGGCAGAACATCCTGTAGCTACAACCAAAACGTTATTTTTCACAAGCTCCTTCACGAGTTCCACATGCATGTAATCTTGAGTCACTTTGACATTGTTGCACCCAACAGTGCCCACAACCCCTAATATGTTACCACTCACAATATTATCAATGAGAGGCTTCAGAGGTTGTTCTGGATCAATGGTTTTTAATGCCCCTACAATGGCTTCCACACTGAATCCAGCCATAATCTTACGTTTATAATCCGGAATATGAATCTTTTTACTGTCTCTGCGCCCGTATGCAGTAATTGCCTTGCGCACAATTTCTTGAGCCGCTTCATCCGCATTTTCTAAGGTAAACGGAACGTGGCTAGCTCCGGGTATTTTGACTATTGGCATAGTAGTAATGATCTCAGTATGGTAACAAGAAGCAACTTGGGCTAAGGAAGGCATAATACACTGGACATCGACGACCATAGCGTCGATGGCTCCGGTAACGATGGCCAATTCTTGTGCTAAGAAATTTGTGGCCAGCGGGATCCCATTTCGCATTAAGACTTCGTTACCTGTGCAGCAAATCCCCGCTACTTGTATTCCTTTGGCTCCAGCAACGATGGCTTCTTCTTGAAGTTTGCCAGCCCAATAGACGATTTTTTCCGAAAGCAGGGGTACATGTCCATGTACAATAAGATTGACGGAATCTTCTTTTAGAACTCCTAAATTAGCCTCCGTTATGACGGGAGTGGGTGTTCCAAAAAGGATATCTTGCATATCCGTAGCGAGTTTTAAGCCAGAATAGCCATCCACGAGCCCCTGCTTAGCAGTCGCTAAGACGAGGTTCACGGGGTCAGCATCCATACCCATGGTGGTTTGATGCATGGCTTCACGAATTTCCCGATCTGGATTGCGCGGAAGAATCCCAAGGCCCTTCCAAACGCCAATTCTTTCTTGGGGAGCATGGGCCATCAACCATTGTATAGGTTTATTTTCGTGATTAGCTAGATCGGCATAAGCGACTTCAACAACCTCTAAGGCAAGTTCCACTTTACTCTTTCCAGAGATATCCAAGCCTAACCCAAGTGCGATCTGTTGCAATTTAGTTTCATCCATGATGCTATAATTGATTTCTCCCTTTGCTGCCAACTCTAAAGCTTCAACGGCCTCATAGGCGTGGTCCACGTGGGCTGCAGCTCCGCCGGCTACTTGCCTGAGCAGATTGCGTGTTACGATCGTCTCCGCACTAGCACCGCATATTCCAGCTTTTGGCCCGTTACCAAATGGATCAATTCGACAGGGTCCTTGAACACAATGCCGGCAACAGACTCCTAAACTTCCAAAACCACATTGGGGTTGTTGCGCTTCAAGACGATCCCAAACCGTTTCTACTCCATCCAAGGCTGCTTTAGGTAACAGTTCTAAGACGGCAGGATCAATTGATTTTTGAGATTTCATCTTAGTAAACTCCCTTCATTTGGTCTAGAAATGTTTGCCGACCGCTATGAGCAAACTCCTGAACCTCAACAAATTCCAAAGCCTTCGTCGGACAGGCTGAGACACAGGCAGGATCGTAATCTAAGTCCCGGCAACGATCACACTTGGCGACTCTGTGGGTCGAAGGACTTTCAGCAATAACTCCAAATGGGCAGACCATCACGCACATCATGCACCCAACACACTTTTGTTCATCGACTTGAATAAGGCCAGTTCCTAAGTCAATCTGCATTGCTCCACTCATACAGGCATGAGCACAAGGAGCATCTAAACACTGCCTACACTGTAATGGAAAGTTTAGACCATCATTGGACTCGACAAAGACCCTTTTTTGTGGCAATTTAACTTCTTGGATCGCCTGGAATAAGGTCTTACTGGTCGAGTGGGCTACTGCACAAGCCAGTTCACAGCTCTTGCACCCGAGGCAATGTTCGCTTCTGACCAGAATCTGTTTCACTTTTCATCCCTCCTTGACAGCTCTTAATTTTTAGAGATTGAGCAAAAGTTATGAATAAATTCCATAAATATTCTATCAAACCAGTCCTATATTTTGTGTCGTTTTATGTGGAGGTGTTCGGAGAACATAGTGACAGGACGTACCTGTCTCCATGTTTGTTACTTTCACTAGGAACTGGGACAAGCACCCAGATTTGTAAATATAATATTCTTAACACTCTGACATAAATAGTGTATTATATAACAAATACTATCTAGGGGATGTGCTATATGGAAGAAAAACACCGTGAGGGATTGATGGAGGAAAAACGGTTGTTTTTTCCTCCTACAGGGTTCAGTTCAAAAGCAGTCGTTCAAAACCCTGAAATTCACAAACTAGGGCAGGATCAAACGACGTTTTGGGACAAGCAGGGAAAACGATTGGACTGGTTTAAACCATGGAACACTGTTTTAGAATGGAATTATCCTTTTGCCAAGTGGTATGTCGGGGGAACATTGAACGCATCCTATAATTGCTTGGATCGGCATTTAGAAGGGGCAAGAAGGAATAAAGCGGCTCTAATATTTGAAGGAGAACTAGGAGATCGCCGAGTCTTAACGTATCAGGATCTTTATCGTGAGGTATCCCAGTTTGCCAATGTGCTTAAGTCGTATGGAGTAGAAAAGGGAGACCGAGTGACCATTTATATGCCCATGATCCCGGAGGCAGTGATCGCGATGCTCGCATGTGCTAGGATTGGGGCTCCTCATTGTGTCGTATTTGGAGGGTTTAGTGCTGAAGCTTTAAGGGACAGAGTCCAAGATGCTCAAGCAAAAGTTGTTGTCACATCGGATGGAAGTTTTCGTCGTGGAAATATCATCCCTTTGAAAGAAAGTGTTGATCAAGCACTACAAAATGTAACGTGTGTCAAAAAAGTGATCGTCGTTCAACGGACGAGTCAACCTGTGGATATGCAAGCGGAAAGGGATGTTTGGTATCACGAGGTCATTAAGAATACCTCGATCGTCTGCCCAGCGGAACCCATGGATGCGAATGATATGCTTTTCATTCTTTATACAAGCGGAACGACTGGAAAACCCAAAGGTGTGGTTCATACCGT